>JBARCC010000574.1:0-2348 GCA_049793635.1 Maribacter sp.
TCTTAAAATTAATACCGGAAATTTGAAGGGAATCTTTTTCCAAAAGGGCCTGGGTCAACCGTAAATCTGCGAAGACATATTTATTATCGAGATCTGCCTCTACGGCATAAACGCCGCCAATGACCATAGGCAGTTGATTATAAAGTGATGAGGTATTCATATTTTGAGAAATGGAGCCCTTGCCCGGTTTAAAGGCATAAATCTGCATCGGACTACGAAACTGGTTAATGGTGACCCCAAGAACATTGGCTATGCCCAAACCCGCTACCACTTGTGATTGATTAACGGTCCAGTCCCCTAAGTAGAGGGTGCTATCTACCCCGGTAACTTTGGTGTAGTTATTATCGATCCCTTTTATATAGGCGATAAGGTTTTTACCTTGATGTTCCAGCGATACTTTTTCTTCGATTTCTTTGGAGAAATAGGCCAAGCCGTTAACATTGAGTAGTTGCTGTTCTTGGTCTGGATCAAGGGTAAACGTTTTACCGGTAACCGGTAATGCTTTCAACTGCGGATCGAAAGATTCAGAAAAAGAGAGGCTAAAGGTCTTTAATCCTGCGAACGCCGAAAGAACGATGAACAGGGCGGCCGACCCAATGACAATAACCAAAAAGGTAATAAAGTTGATGATATTCACCGCATTCTGTGTGCTTTTGGAGCGCACATATCGTTTGGCGATATATAAGGCGAAATTCAAACGATCAGGACTTTTTTCTTTTGGGTAGTAAATCGCGATTTTCCATCGGGTTCTCCTCTCGTTTCAAGGATTTCTCAATGTTCTCGATATACTCCAATGAATCGTCCAAGTAAAAAAGAAGTTCCGGTACACGGCGTAATTGATTACGGGTACGTTGGGAAAGTTCGTGCTTGATCAAGGGCTGATTGCTCTTGATGCCCTCCATCAATTCTTTGGCCTTATCGTTGGGAAATATACTGAGATATACCTTGGCGATAGAGAGATCTGTGGTCACGGCAACTTTGGAGACCGAAATCAAGGTGCCTCTTAGTCCGCCGTCCATTGCCGCTTTCTGAAGAATGTCTACAATGTCTTTCTGAATGACCCCGGCAATTTTACGTTGTCTTTGCGTTTCCATACTGCAAAAGTACGTAGAATAGTGTGTATTTTAGTAAAATAATAGGACATCTAATCGCATCATCGGGGACCATGGTACATTTCGCGTCAATGAAAAAAATAGAGCATTTAGGGATTGCGGTAAGGGACTTGGAAGCCTCCAATACGTTATTCGAAAAATTGTTAGGGGTAGCCCCATATAAACAAGAGGAAGTTGCCTCCGAAGGCGTGCTGACTTCCTTTTTCAAAAACGGACCTAACAAAATAGAATTGTTGGCGGCCACCGAGCCAGAAGGCCCCATTGCCAAGTTCTTGGAAAAAAAGGGGGAAGGTATTCACCATGTAGCCTTCGAAGTGGATGATATCGTGACAGAAATGGCTCGCCTGAAACAAGAAGGGTTTACTCTGCTTAGCGATCAACCTAAGCGAGGAGCGGATAACAAATGGGTGGCGTTCGTGCATCCCAAAAGCGCTAACGGCGTTTTAATAGAACTCTGCCAAGAAATAAAGTAGCCGTTCCTAGGGCGGCCAAGTTGTAGAAAACAAGGGTCAGAAGTAGACCACACCATTGGGCAGACCATTCTGTGGAACGAAATTCTAAGGTTCTTTTATTGCGGTAGGGCGTGGGCGCTTGCTCTTTTTCAAGAATAAGCCAGACAGGTGATTTTTGGATTGAATGCCTTAGGCCCAACATTATGCACTAGACTATTGTAGATGTATACCTAAAAATCTTGTACCGATTAAAAATAAGTGGTAATATTGCATCCGCAATTTGCGGGTCCTATAGCTCAGCTGGTTAGAGCACCTGACTCATAATCAGGGGGTCCCTGGTTCGAGCCCAGGTGGGACCACTCAAAACCTCTTAGAACATCAGTTTTTAGGAGGTTTTTAATTTTAAGAAGTACGGTTTAGCACGAAAAGACGGTTAGGGTGGACTTATGCCATACCAAAGACCTTTGTCCGAACTTCTATTTATCCGTTTTTTTCATAAAAGGGTGAGTTATGCCTTGGGGTAAATCCATAGCATTAAGTGCTTCATTTGTTCGTTCGACCCAAGAACATTCCTCAATTACAAGTTCTTTCAGTTCTTCCATGGAAGTCCATCCCGGAAATAAAATGCCTCCAAATACGCGAACGAAGAAATAATAGACCCCAGACCAAATAAAGCCTGAATCCTTTAATATCAAATGAAAGAGCTTATCCACGGTTTTTCGTGATAACGGAACTTCACGCTTGAACTGATACAACAAATCATGGGTCATAGAAGCAAAAAAGG
>JBARCC010000575.1:0-9514 GCA_049793635.1 Maribacter sp.
ATAGTATCGATTATTACGTTAAGCCCATCCTGCTTGAACGATTAAAAGCACTTATCGGTCTGCAATAAGAGCCTTTACGTCCTAATCGCTACCTTTTGCCTCGTTCCAATAGCGTTCCATCTCCGCCAAGGTCATGTCTTTCAATGGCCTCCCCAATTGTTCCGCCTTCTGCTCCAGGTATTGAAAACGCTTCGTGAATTTCTTATTGGTCCGTTCCAAGGCATTCTCTGGATCGACGCCTAAAAACCGTGCATAATTGATCATGGAAAAAAGCACATCTCCAAATTCAGATTCAACGGTGTTTCGGTTTCCTATCGCTACTTCTTCTTGTAATTCGTTGAGTTCTTCCTGCACTTTTGCAAACACTTGTTCCGGTTTTTCCCAATCGAAACCTACTCCTGCCACCTTTTCTTGAATCCGGTTCGCTTTTACCAAGGCCGGTAAACTTTTCGGAACCCCTTCCAGAACACTTTTCTTCCCTTCCTTCAACTTAATGTGTTCCCAATTGCGTTTTACCTCTTCAGCGTCGGCAACGGTTACATCACCGTAAATATGGGGATGCCTGTGGATCAATTTATCGCAAATCGCATTGGCCACGTCGGCAATATCGAAATCACCGGTCTCTGAGCCAATTCTGGCATAAAAAACAATATGCAATAATACATCGCCCAGTTCCAATTTTACCTCGTTCAAGTCATTGTCCAAAATCGCATCTCCCAACTCGTACGTTTCTTCAATGGTTAAATGCCTGAGCGTTTGCATGGTCTGTTTTTTATCCCAAGGGCATTGCTCCCGAAGTTCGTCCATAATGGTCAGTAATCTATCGAAAGCCGCTAATTGGTCTTTTCTACTATTCATTTCCCCGGTTTTATACAAAAATACATATCCGCTGTGCGACCGGCACCCAACCTTTTAAGTTTTTGTACATTTAAAATCTAATTGCAAAAGGCACCCGATGAAACGACCCGACATGACCACACGAAGAACCTTTATAGCACAGTCGACCCTTTTGGGCCTATCGTCTTTGCTACTACCGCATATAGGTTATGCTGCTTCAAAAACACGTGGCTACGGTGTTCAACTGTATACATTTAGGGACAGTATGTTAGCAAAACCTATAGAAACCTTAGCGCAAATTTCCGATTTGGGGTTTAAGACGATAGAAACTGCTGGCTCCCCTAAAGGATATTATTACGGGCTGGCACCTTCTGAAATGCGAAACATCTGTGCTGATCTAGGGATGAAATTGACCAGCGGACACGTGCATCTGGATGCCGATTTTGAACAAACCATAGCCGATGCGGTAGTTGCTGGCCAAGAATACCTTATCTGCTCCTCAATGCCTTCCAATGGGCAAACCGTAGAGAATTACCAACGTGTAGCAGACCAGTTTAACGCTGCGGGAGAGGCCTGCAAGAACGCCGGACTCAAATTTGGATACCACAACCATGAATATGAATTTGAGATGGAAGAGGGGCAAGTGTTATACGATGTGCTATTGGATACTACCCAGCAAGATTTGGTGCATATGGAATTGGACCTTGGTTGGGTGATCGTAGCCGGTAAGGATCCCTTATCGTATTTTAAAAATTATCCGGGCAGATTTCCACTTTGGCACTTGAAAGATATGCATATGAAAAAAAAGGAAAGTACGGAATTTGGAAAGGGTGGCCTCGACATTCCATTACTATTGAAAAACAAGGTACTTTCAGGCGTTGAACATATTTTTATAGAGCAAGAAGAATACGCCACCACGCCCTTGGAAAGCATGCGCTATAATTTACGGTACCTACAAAACATATAAAAAAATGAGATGGACGGTCAGATATACGCTTTTTATGTTCCTCCTGATGGTCAGCGCTTCCTGCTCAAATCGACCTGATGGCATCATAGCCGAAGGTGCCAAACCTGAACGATTGTCAGATGCCTACAGTTTTACAGAAGGGCCAGCTTCCGATATCCTAGGAAACGTGTTCTTTACCGATCAGCCGAACGATCAAATTATCAAGTGGAACGCCGAAGACCAAAGCTTACTTGTCTTTAAAGCTCCTTCCGGCCGGGCAAACGGCCTTTATTTTGACAATGAAGGACATCTGCTGGCTGCCGCAGATGAACACAACGAACTCTGGCGAATACGGTCCGATGGTAACGTGGATACCTTGATCACTCATTTCGAAGGCAAAAAGCTGAACGGGCCAAATGATCTTTGGGTCGACAAAAAAGGAGGGATATATTTCACCGACCCCTATTACCAAAGACCCTACTGGGAGCGCACCAAGCCTGAAATTGATGAACAACGTGTATATTATGTTTCTCCAGAAAATGGAACGATAAGCATAGCGGCCGAAGGTTTTATGAAGCCTAATGGCATCATCGGTACCCCGGATGGCAAAACACTTTACGTGGCAGATATCGGGGCCGATACCACCTACTCTTTCTCCATACATGCAGACGGAAGCTTGGGCGACAGAACGCTATTTGCGGAATTGGGCTCGGACGGAATGACCTTGGATAATCAGGGAAATGTGTATCTAACGGGTAAGGGCGTAACTGTTTTTAATGGTCAGGGGACGCAAATAGAACACATAGCGATAGACCAAGATTGGACAGCGAACGTCACCTTTGGGGGCAAAGACCAAAATATGCTGTTCATTACCGCAAAAAGTGCCGTGTATACCTTACAGATGAACGTACATGGCGTGCGGTACTGATTTTAGTCCGCCACTCGCCAAGAGATCATTATTTTGTGTATTTGCGATTTAAAATTCCTGGTAAGTCCTCATTGATGTTCTCGGTTAAGACACCATCGCTATAACTAAATGGGGAAAAGGTACTGGTATTTAAAGTAAGTAGGTTGTTCGCTATAGACCAGTTTCCTGAGTAGTCCAGAGAATTTCCACAAAAAACGGGAAAGAAGTCCCCGGTGACACTATTTATACTTAACTGGGTCAACCTCAGTGACCAAGTACCATCTGCCTCAATAGCAAGCGTACCGTTCAAACAGTCAAGTTCTTCGACCATATTCACAGAAAAAGTCCCATCTTCATTCGGGTCTTGTGCGATACTGATGTTAACCTCGGTAAGATTATAGATGCCAACTACCTCGGGTGTTACTTGCGTTCCAGCATCATCATCCGACGAGCAAGCCACCACCAACATGATGGGCAAAGCGAATAAAAGTTTTTTTAGTGTATTCATGGTATTCATTTTCAGGTGAAGCGTAAAGCTAAGAAATTGATCGATTGTAAACCATTAAATGAATAAACCACTTTTCAATGCCTTGGGTTACTCCCTCTTACAACCCAAAATTTTTCGTTCATATTAAGTATTTGGTTGCCCTTTGGTACAATACATTCATCCTTCGTGATCATTAGAAGCCATTCTAATAGCATTACGAAAAAGCTATACAGAACAATTGTCGTAATCAACTGCATTGCGATGCCCCCAAGTAACAATACCCTCTAAAATCTTTTTATTCCCTGTTTTTTTTTATCTTGAACGACCTAAAGACAACCCATCCATGAATGCTTTTATTTTTGAATTTATAGGTACCGCTATGCTTATGCTCATAGGGAACGGTATCGTAGCGAATCTTGTCCTCAAAGAAACCAAGGGCAGTGATTCGGGTTGGGTGGGTATTTGCCTTGCGTGGGGTATTGCGGTTTTTATCGGAGTTTTTATTTCGGCGGATGTCAGTGGCGCGCACCTTAACCCTGCGGTCACTATCGGGCTGGCAATGGCGGGAAAATTTTCATGGGCACTCGTTCCCGGGTACTTTATTGCTCAGGTGCTAGGGGCCATGATTGGGAATCTCTTGGTTTGGCTGGCCTACAAAAAACAGTACGAAGCCACTGAGGACGCAAATTCGATTTTAGCTACTTTTTCAACTTCGCCAGCGATTCGTAGTCCATTTTGGAATGTGGTGACAGAAATCATAGGCACTTTCGCTTTGGTTTTTGGCGTATTCTACATCGCCGGGGGAGCGGTCGGGGACGCGGCTGTTTCTTTGGGCTCGTTAGATGCCTTGCCCGTAGCACTTTTGGTAATGGGCATAGGTTTTGGTTTAGGCGGGCCTACCGGCTATGCCATAAATCCGGCGAGGGATTTTGGACCACGTCTCCTACATACCCTTTTGCCCCTTAAAAACAAAGGTAAGAGCGATTGGGGTTACGCATGGATCCCCATCGTAGGCCCGATCATCGGCGGTGCGTTGGCCGCTTTTATTTTTCTGTTCATTGAATCCACTACTTAAATCAACCACATGAAAATTACACTACTGCCCGCTTGTTTGGTCTTTATGATTACGATAAATGCTCAAAATACCATTGATCTGCCCGTTGATACAAAAAGTAACGTTACATGGAAAAATCCTGAAAAACAATTTTACTCGGACATATGGCAAACGGAAGTAGTTACCAACGTATCGGTCCCCAGGTTAGAAGTGTACGCTCCCGAAAATCCGAATGGTGTAAGTGTAATCATCGCCCCGGGTGGTGGGCTTTATGCCTTGAGCATCAACAGTGAAGGGCGAGATGTAGCGAAGTGGCTGAATGAAAAAGGAATTACCGCTTTCGTACTAAAGTATAGATTAGTGCCTACAGGAAAGGATGGGGTGCAGGAAATAACGGAGGAGGGAAACACCAGCCCAGAGAAAATAGGGGAACGGGTAGCGCCCATTTTGCCCCTTTCGATTGCCGATGGTTTAGCTGCAATTGCGTATGTGAGATCAAATGCCAAAACATTTAAATTGGATGAACACAAAATCGGGTTCATGGGCTTTTCTGCCGGGGGTGCCGTGACCATGGGCGTAACCTTTAATGCTACAAAAACGAACAGGCCCGATTTCATCGTACCTGTCTACCCGTGGATGACGGTGATGGGAGCGTATACGGTACCCGAAAATGCACCCCCGATGCTAGTAGTATGTGCCTCTGACGACCCCTTAGGGTTAGCAGAACCAAGTGCAAAATTATACGTGGATTGGTTGGCCGCAGATATTTCGGTTGGTATGCATATGTATTCCAAAGGCGGACATGGTTTTGGTATGAAGACACAACATCTCGCTTCCGACGACTGGATTTCGCAGTTCTACCAATGGGCGCTTACCGAACACATTGTTCCCGCAATTAAAAAGTAAGCCGTAACGTATGAAGTTAAACAACATAAGCATACTACTGCTGACCTTCGTACACCTTGTGGGTTACCCACAAACTGAACATCCATTTTCAGAAAGTGTTAAGGAGCTTTCCCAAAAATATGATTCTATTTACGACCCTAGTAAAGAGACTATTGTGTTCACGGGTAGTTCTAGTATCCGTTTTTGGACAAGCTTGGAACAAAGCTTCCCCGAACACCAAATTATAAATACCGGTTTTGGAGGCTCACAGGCATCCGACCTGCTTTTTTTCGTGGATGAGCTAGTGCTAAAGTACAATCCCACCCAAGTTTTTATATATGAGGGGGATAATGACCTTTGGGAAAAGAAAAGGCCCAATGAAATTGTAAGGACGACCTCAGAAATTATCAACCGCATAAAGGAGAAAGATCAGCATGCCCAAATTGTACTGATATCGGCCAAGCCAAGCATGAGTCGATGGCCCATACGCGGCAAGTATAAGCGCCTGAATAGAAAGCTAAAACGTCTTTCGTTGTCAGACCCTACCTTAGCATTTGCAGATGTTTGGTATCCTATGCTTGACAAGAGAAAACTAATGACCGATATTTTTATTGAAGACGGTCTTCACATGAATCAAAAAGGTTACGATATTTGGTATACCGCATTGTATAACTTCATAAATCACCCAAAATAAGATGACCCTAAGAACGATAAGTATGCGCAGTATGATTCTTATAACATTGGTCATGGGCTTTTTGGCCTGTACCGAAAAAAAGGAAAAGGCAAGAATATCCATGCCCACGACCGATCTATCTGCGGTGAGCTTGATTCCCAAGCCAGTGAAGGCGATTGCTACGAACTCGGCCTTCGCGCTTGATCAGTTTACTGCGATCTATACCTCGAAAAATGCCACAGGTTTTGAAGAGGTAAGTACCTTTTTGGCCGATAAGCTTAAATTGACGACCAACTTGTCCATCCCTGTAAATACCGAAGGTGCCAATTCGGTCGAACGCGTGATCTTCATCAATCAATCCGATAGCACCGATCTGTCCTCTCCGGAATCCTATCAATTGTACATCAACCAAGATTCCATCATCATCAATTCAAACACTTCAGAGGGTGCCTTTCGGGGTATTCAGACACTAAGGCAGTTGGTACCCTTGACCAGTAACGATACCTTGGCTCCTCAAAAAATTTGGCCGGTGCCCACAGGTAAAATTTGGGACAATCCGAATTTTGGATACCGGGGATCTATGCTTGATGTTGCCAGGCATTTTTTTAGTGTTGAGGATGTGAAGAAATATATAGACCTGTTATCCTATTATAAAATAAATGTTCTGCACCTACACCTTTCCGATGACCAAGGATGGCGGATTGAAATCAAATCTTGGCCAAAGCTGACAGAGATCGGTGGAAGTACCGAAGTGGGTGGCGAAGCTGGCGGTTTTTATACGCAGGAAGACTATAAGGAACTTGTGAACTATGCCGAAGAACGGTACATGACCATTATTCCTGAAATAGACATGCCCGGCCACACGAATGCAGCATCGGTTTCCTACCCTTTTTTAAACGGCAATGGTAAGAAGCTAGAACTTTACGAGGGAATGCGTGTGGGCTTCAGTACTTTCGATACGCGAAAAGATACGGTATACGCCTTTATTGACGACGTAGTTAGGGAAATTGCTGAAATTACTCCAGGTCCCTATTTTCATGTTGGAGGCGATGAAAGCCACGTGACCAAGAAAAATGACTACATCCATTTCATCAATAAGGTTGAAAAAATTGTACAGAAATATGATAAACGCATGATCGGTTGGGACGAAGTGGCCATTGCAGATGTGGATTCCACTTCAATTTCACAATGGTGGGCCAGTGAAGAAAACGTTAAGAAAGCGGTCGCAAAAGGCATGAAGATCATTGTATCGCCCGCAAAGAAAACCTATCTGGATATGCAATATGATACCCTGTCCAAATTCGGACTCCACTGGGCCGCCTACATCCCCGTGGACACCGCCTATGTTTGGTCTCCGACAGATTATGGAATTCCTATGGAAAATATTCTTGGTATCGAGGCCCCGCTATGGTCAGAGACCATTAGCAACATAGATGAACTGGAATATCTTGCATTTCCTAGGGTAATCGGATATTCGGAATTAAGCTGGAGCATTCCCGAACATATCAATTGGGAGGATTACAGAGTAAGGTTGGCCGACCAGGCACCATTTTTAGACAAAATGGATGTAAAGTACTATGCTTCCCCATTAATAGATTGTAAAAAAAGTGATTTCACGTACGAAACCATTGAAAAGGATTAAGAGACTGTTTTAGAAGATGCCGATTATTATAGGATGCCCCTTTTTGCGCCATTCCCTGCCCGTCGGCAGGCTGTAAAAATGACCTCTAACAAGGCTAATCAAGCATTTCAAAACAGTCGCTAGGTAACAATTTCTCAAAATTAACGATTTATGCGGTTAGCCATAGCAGTATCGGACTACCGGCGTTGCCTTATCCGAAACTGCCGAAAAAGGGAGCTTCGTCCTGATACCTTCCTCACGGTGCGCCCCCTCGGATGCTAGAGGAAGGGCCAATCAAGGACCCAAAGGTTAAGCCATCTTAAAAATTTTGAGATTATCGCGCCTTCACCAAAAAGCCTTGATGTTTTAAGAACATCAAGGCTTTTCTAATACTCTTTACAACCCTCTACTCCTCTTCGGCAGTAGCGTCTTCCGCTTTTTTACCTTCTGTGAAGTCGGTAATTTTATTATCCGTCAAGATATTATACCATTGTATTATTTTTTTGATGTCACTTACGTAAACACGGTCTTCGTCATAATTGGGAAGCACCTCGAAAAAGTATTCCTCTAATTTTATGTTATCGTCCTTATGACCCACCGAAGTGTTGCCCCCGTTTTCCTTGGCCTGAATTTTCTCGAACACCTCTCTAAGCGGCACTTCTTCCTCTAATGTATAAATAGCAATCTCCGAAAGAACACTTACACTACTGCGTAAACTAACGGTAACCCTTTTACCGTCCAATAAAGATTCTGCTACAAATCCGGTTCTGGTTTGGGTAATCAACTTGTATAAACCCGGTTTTCCTGCAACAGATAGAATTTTCTCTAAACCCATAGACTTTTTTAAAATTTGAACAGCAAAGATTATACTTTTCTACAAACTACAAGTGCTATTAACGTCCTTTTTTCAAAGCCGGGAATTTCATGCGATAGTCCACACTTATTTTACCCTTAGAAATATTGGTCAATCTACCCTTCAACATTCTTTTCTTTAGGGTAGACAGTTTGTCGGTGAACAATATGCCCTCTATATGATCGTATTCATGCTGAATAACGCGTGCCAATAGGCCGTCGAAGGTTTTTGAGTGCTGCTTGAAATCTGCATCCAAATAGGTGATGTGAATCGTATCTTTTCTTGAAACATCCTCGCGTACGTCGGGGATACTAAGGCAACCTTCGTTGAAAGACCACTCCTCGCCCGTTTCTTCAATCTTCGCATTGATGAAGACCTGCTTAAAGCCATCCAACTGCTTTTGCTCGTCGGCGCTGAGTTCCTCATCATTTGAAAAAGGAGTCGTATCGACAATGAACAAACGAATGGGTAACCCGATCTGCGGGGCCGCCAGACCCACACCACTTGCATTGTACATCGTATCCCACATATTGGACAACAAATCCTTTACGTTAGGATACTCTTCATTAATCTCGTCTGCTACTTTTCTTAATACGGGATCTCCGTATGCTACAATGGGTAGTATCATTTATATGGTCTTTAAGTAATCTTGTAAAATTATGGTCGCACTAATTTCATCGACCAACGCCTTATTTTTTCTTTTGCTTTTGCTCAATCCGCTATCAATCATCGTTTGGAAGGCCATTTTTGAAGTAAAACGTTCATCGTGCCTTTTCACAGGTAGGTCCCCAAATTTTTCCGTGAGCTTTTCTAAAAACGATTTTATAAATACTTCGGATTCAGAGGGAGAATTGTTCATCTGCTTAGGTTCGCCAACCACGATCAAATCTACTTTTTCCCTTTCAAAGTACTTGGACAGGAAAGAAATGATTTCAGGGGTAGGCACCGTTGTAAGCCCGAAAGCGATCATTTTCAGTTCGTCGGTTACCGCGAGGCCAACACGTTTTGTTCCATAATCAATGCCTAAAATTCGTCCCAAACTTAATTTTTGGCAAAAATAAAGGATAATTTGTTATATGTGCTTTCGAGGAAGGTGAATTCGGCCACTTCAACTTATATTTGAAAAAATTTTTGAGTATAATGACAACATTAAGAGCACACATAGAAAAGGCATGGGATAACAGGGAGCTTTTAAAAGAAAGCGCTACCCAAGATAGTATAAGGGAAGTGATCAACCTACTGGATATAGGC
>JBARCC010000576.1:0-8109 GCA_049793635.1 Maribacter sp.
TAATCTTTACGTTTACGAATTCACCTTGTTTTACGTAGTGCTTGGCAGCATCGATCAGTACTTCGTTGTCCACATCGGGGGAATCGAATTCGGTCCTCCCGATAAAATAGTTACCTTCCTTTCGGTCTATGATACAGCGAAAGGTCTCCCCTACTTTTTTCTGGTTCAATTCCCATGAGATCTGGGACTGTATTTCCATGATGGTATTGGCGCGTTCCTCTTTGATTTCTTCAGGTACATTGTCTTCCAAAGTATAGGCGTGGGTATTTTCTTCATGACTGTAGGTAAAGCAACCCAATCGCTCGAAACGCATCGCAATGACCCAATTCTTCAAGGTTTCAAAATCTTCCTCGGTTTCCCCAGGGTACCCCACGATCAAGGTGGTTCGAATGGTCATATTCGGTACTGCGGCCCTAAATTCTTGAAGCACTTTTGTTGTTTTCACCTGCGTGGTTCCCCGCCGCATGCTCTTTAAAATAGCATCCGATATGTGTTGCAATGGGATATCAAGATAATTACACACTTTAGGCTCCCTGTTCATAACCTCTAGAACATTCATCGGAAAACCGGTCGGAAACGCATAATGTAACCGGATCCACTCGATACCGTCTACCTGTACCAAGGCTTCTAAAAGTTCGGCCAGGTTACGTTTTTTATATAGGTCTAGTCCGTAATAGGTAAGGTCTTGCGCGATTAAAATCAATTCTTTTACGCCTTTGGCCGCCAGTTTCTCGGCTTCGGTCACCAGGTGCTCAATGGGTGTACTTTTATGTTTACCACGCATAAGCGGAATTGCACAAAACGAACAGGGACGGTCACACCCTTCGGCAATCTTTAGATATGCGTAATTTTTAGGGGTGGTCGTCAAGCGTTCCCCGATCAGTTCGTGCTTATAGTCTGCACCCAATGCCTTTAGAAGATTGGGGAGCTCACTCGTACCGAAGTATTCATCCACATTGGGAATTTCTTTCTGCAAGTCCGGTTTATAGCGTTCGCTTAAACAACCGGTCACGAACACTTTATCCACAAGGCCCTCTTCCTTTTTTTGAACATACTCCAAAATGGTATTTACGCTTTCCTCTTTGGCGTTGTTGATGAAGCCGCAAGTATTGATTACAACGACATTACCTTCCTCTTCATGCACCACTTCTTTGTTATTGGCGCGTAACTGCCCCATGAGTACTTCGGAGTCGTACACATTTTTACTGCACCCTAAGGTTACCACGTTGATTCTGTTCTTTTTAAGTGTTTTTGTTCGCATTGCTTTTTAATGGGGTGCAAAAATACGATTCGGACGGTAAACAAAACTATTTCCATACGATTTCTTTGGTTACTGCATTAAACGTTTAGTGAGATATCAAGTCTTAATGGTATAGCCATTACCATGAAAAATCTACTGATTATTTTAATTTATATAAGCTTGGGCGTTCTATGTGCAAATTGTTCAAAGGATAATAGCCCTGAGCCAGATGAGGAAACTACAAATCTAAAAACCTACTTTCCGCTTATAAGTTCGGATGACTGGGAAACGGTTTCCCTGACCGAACTGCAATGGGAAGAAAGCAAACTACAGCCTTTATTGGATTTTCTAGAGGAGAAGAATACCAAGAGTTTTATGATACTCTATAAGGGTAGAATAGCAGTAGAAGAATACATGAATAACCACTCCAACACTACTCCATGGTACTGGGCCAGTGCGGGAAAAACACTAACGACAGCCATTACAGGTATTGCTCAAGGGGAGGGACTCCTTAATATAGACAATAAGGTATCCGATTACTTGGGTGAAGGTTGGACCAGTGCCACGCTAGCAAAAGAAAATTTGATTACCTGTAAAAATCTCCTGTCCATGAATTCTGGGCTGGACGACAGCAATGGCGACGGTATTTCACCAGAAAATCTGCAGTATATTGCCGATGCTGGCACACGGTGGGCCTATCATCATGTATACGTTAAATTACAGGATATTGTATCGGAAGTTGCACAACAAAATTGGTCGACGTATTTTGATGCGAAACTAAAAAACAAAATAGGAATGTCCGGAAGCTGGATAGCAACTAATGACCAAAGTGTGTATTGGAGTACTACAAGGAGTATGGCACGTTTTGGATTATTGGTCTATGCCGATGGTACATGGGAAAATGACCAGATTATTCCAATGGATTATTTAAAGGATGCCACAAACACGTCTCAGAATATCAATGAAGCCTATGGATACCTATGGTGGTTAAACGGAAAATCCTCTTACCGTCTACCTGGTTCCCAACTTGAATTTGATGGTGACCTAATTCCAAACGCTCCCTCAGATACTTTTGCTGCTTTGGGAAAGAACGATCAAAAAATATATGTAGTTCCGAGCGAAGAACTGGTGATTATAAGAATGGGGAATTCAGCGGATGGTGAAAATTTTGCCCTGTCTACTTTTGATAATGATCTTTGGGAAAAAATCAATGACTTAATAGACTAAAAATACCTTTTTCCGATATTCTTTCTCTTTGCATGAACTAGTTTACCTAAAAAACAGACCGGATTATCCCAAAAATTGACGGACGACTTTGTTGAATTTCGATTATATTTATGGAGTTCCATACAACACAACTTCTATACACATGAAAGCTCTTATTAGTAGTATCTGTTTTTTAATTTCATTTTCAATTTTCGCACAAGATAATCTAGACAAATCACAAGTAACGGATAGTGTCATGGTAACCGTCTTTCTAAAGCACCAACAGGATAAAAGCCTAGCAGAAATTAGTGAAATTTTAGATAAGAATAAATTTTGGGAGCAGTTTCCGCCAAAATCAGCAACTGTAGTTTCTTGGTATGTTATGATGGGTATTGGGCAGGTCGTAACGGTTAAAATACCTGGACACGCCTTACGTGAGCTTAATTTAACAGTGGAAAAAGGTGCTTGGGGAGCGTTTAATACCGAATTTTATGCTACTTATGACTTATATCCTGTTATAAAAGATAAGGTGGAAAATAGAAATTAGCGTATTAAAAAAAAATTAACTCATCTATTTTTAAGACGTGACTATAGGTTTTCGTTTGTTAAAAATCCGTTTTTGTATTTTCTTGATATTGACCTCCTCCCATATTTAGGTACCGGTCAAAACTAGAGAATCAGGGCTATTGACCTACTCCATATCATTCCACCACGCGCCTGCAAAACTTTACACCACAAAACAATTACCCTATTTTAGGGTCTACGCTACCATAAGCGCTATTGATCGACAAAATGTACGTAGGTTCCTTCGGGAAAAGGATAACCCAATGTCATTAATCATTGAAAGAGTTTACGTATCACTTTCAGCGCCAATCCCAACCTTTTTATATAAACTTTTCATTTTTCACTTTTCACTTTTCACTTTTCACTTTTCACTTTATCCCCCTCAGAAAAAGATATAAAACATACTAGAACACCCCCCAAATACGTTAGCTAAGAACAATTTTAGAGGTCGCCTTCAAGAGGTTTGAAGAAAGTGATTCCAAAAAATCTAAGCCCCACTATGAAATTTCCCCACGTCCTACCTTTACTAAGTGCTTGTATTTTAATTTTTGCCTGTTCAAGCGAATCGAATCCCGAGGCCGACGAAACTGAAATTCCTCCTGTTCCGCAAGAAACGTATTTTCCGTCCACTTCGCCTTCATCCGATTGGGAAAGTCTTTCTTTAGCCTCATTGGGGTGGAACGAAAATGAAAGCGAAGCGTTGGTGGCCTATCTGGCAGAAAGCAATACCGATGCGTTTCTGATGCTAAAGGATGGTCGAATCGTTATATAAGAATACTTCGGTGATTTTAAACAAGAGGATAACCATGCTTGGAATTCCGCCGGAAAAACCCTGACCGCTATGTTGACCGGTATCGCACAACAGGAAGGTCTTTTGGATATCAATGATGCTACATCCACCTATTTGGGCAATGGATGGAGCAGTTTAAATAGAGACCAAGAAATGGGCATCACGATCAAAAACCAACTGACGATGACCACTGGGCTCGATTACACCGTTGACGATACGTTCTGTACCGACCCACAGTGTCTTCTGTTCCTCAACGAACCCGATACGTTTTGGTACTATCATAACGCCCCGTACACCTTACTGGACCAGGTCATCGAAAATGCCACGGAAACGGATTTCAACCGTTATTTTTCCGAAAATATAAAAGACCCCATCGGCATGCAGGGAACCTTTATCAATATAGGTTTTAACAATATTTTCTTCAGCACGGCACGCAGTATGGCGCGTTTCGGAATTCTGAACCTGAACAATGGAGTTTGGAACGGTACGGAAATTTTATCCGATGCAAGCTATTTTAGCGCTATGGTGTCTTCATCACAGGAAGGTAATCCCTCCTACGGGTATCTATATTGGCTAAACGGAAAGTCAAGCTACAGACTCCCAGGTTCGGAAATGCAAATATCGGGCTCTTTACTACCCAATGCACCTGCGGACCTTTACGCCGGTTTGGGCGCAAATGACCAAAAACTATATATGGTACCCAGTTTGGGCTTGGTCATCGTACGTTTAGGAGGCGATTCTGGAGAGAACACACTCGGACCCTCAAGCTACGACAGTGAATTATGGAACCGCATTAATAGGATTATTGAAAACTGATCTACCCGAACCAATCATACAAGCCTCATAGAGCATCCCCCGAACCTTCGAAAAATAGGGTGGTTCATTAAGAAGGTTCAAATGTTTTTAAACCTTAATATTGGGTTAAAATTCTTTTATTCTTGAATACCTTAGTGTGCTAAAGAAGCAAGTATCACTACTTTTGCAGAAAAAAGATATGGATTTTAGGACGCTGGCAGAAAATAGATACACCACTAAAAAATACGATACCACCCGTAAGATTTCCAAAAAAGAAATCGAGGATTTACAGCACATCTTAAAACTGACTCCCTCGTCCATCAATAGTCAGCCATGGGTATTTACCTTCGTTTCTAATGAAAAGATAAAAAACGAATTGGCAGATGCCTCCTTTTTCAATGCACCAAAAATCAAGGATGCTAGCCATGTGGTCGTTTTTAGCGTCATGAACGACCTTGATAAATTCGAAAAACATGTGATGGACAACCTTGCGGAAGGCTCTATCAACTATTATAAGAATTTCCTGAAAGACCAACCTAGCGAAACCACAGTAAGTTGGCTGACCAATCAAGTCTATTTATCCTTGGGGTTTTTCTTGGCCGCATGCGCTGCGATGGGTATTGATTCCACCCCAATGGAAGGGATTGAACCTGACAAATACAAAAGCATCTTGAAGGCTGACGGACAAAAAATTCTATTCGCCGTTTCCATTGGATACCGCGATGCGGAGGACGGAAATCAACCTGCTAAAATAGGCAAATCACGTCTTGATGTAGATAAGGTAATCGTATCGATCGACTGATGCTAAGGTAGCTACGAATACATGCTACCCATTTGTTCATCATCCATCATTTTTGACTTGGTATTCAACGGAACTCGTTAATCCCGTTTTGGCGTACAATCCCCTAGTGCCTAAATAACGAGACAATAGGCCAAGAAAGGTTTAAATGAAGTACTCCCTGAAGGCATACTGAAAGGTGTTTTGCGTTTGAATAGACCTCCAAAAAATCCTTCACCTATACCGTACCTAAAAATAATTCATACACCCATAGCAAAGAACCCACTAGGCATCCGTTGTAAAACCTTCGCCCTCCACCACTGTAACGATATCACGTTATTCCTGAAAACCTTTAGGCATGACCCTCGCTTTAAATTCCTTCTCAAAAGCAGCACCCAATCGCAAAAGTTCAGCTTCGGTAAAGGGTTTTCCGATAAACGTAAGACTGATGGGTTCCCCAGAAGGTTCATAGCCCATAGGCACCGTCAAGGCTGGGTACTTGGCCACTGCCGCATAGCCTGCATGGTAATTGTTGATGGACAACACGGCATCGAGTTGATGTGCGTCCATTACTTCGTCGAAGAATTTTCTACCGTTCGTTTCCAGCGTTGACTTTACCACTTCCAACGCATCGGTAGATGTGCTATCCATCAGAATACCCTCAAACAACGCTTGGCCGTAGGGAATGCGGACCAAAGAATCTGCATCATTGAACCGTACCGCATCGGCAATCGATTTTATCTTGACCTTGTTGGTATCGGTGTTTTTGAGCAGGTAGTTGGGTAGATCATTTCGCATATCCACATTCAGGATACTTAGAAATCCGTCCATCGCCACTTCTGGCGGGGTAAAGGTTATGATATGCGCACCCAAGTTCTGCAATCGTTCGACCGTTTCTTTATAGATGGAATCGGTTTCCATGAGCTCGGCAATTGCACCCAGCCTCATTTCTTCGAACGCTTCGGGGTGAAGGCCGGCGGACAGGATGCCCGGAAACTGCTCTTTTACAGACGTGGCGTCAGACGCATCATGGCCTAGCATGGCAGATAGTAAAATAGCGTTGTCAATGACATTTTTGGTCATCGGGCCGGGGGTATCCAAGGTGCTTGAAATAGGCACGATGCCCGAACGGCTCAACAAGCCAATGGTAGGTTTTAAACCCACCACGGAGTTCTGACTACTTGGCGATAAAATAGAACCAGAGGTTTCGGTACCCACGGCGGCCACTGCATAATTTGCCGCAACGGCCGTACCGCTGCCCGAACTTGACCCCCCGGTCTCAAATATTCGACGCCCGTAAGGGTTCAAGGTTTGCCCCCCGTAAGCACTATACCCCACGGGACAACCCGTGCATAAAAAGTACGCCCACTCACTCAGGTTTACCTTTCCTAAAATCAAGGCTCCGTTCTTTTTCAGTTCCTTTACGATGAAGGAATCCTCCACTTCATTATCCATCAACGCGATGGAACCTGCGGTGGTTTTCATTCCAAACGTATTGATGTTATCCTTCAGCAGAATCGGCATTCCGAAAATGGGATGTTGCATTTCAGGGACGGTACCTATCCTTTTCAGTTCATCCAATTTACGTGCGGCAGCGACTACATCTCCATTTAAGGCAATTACCGTGTTGAGGGTGGTCGCATTATCCAATTCATATTTATAGATTCTGTACAGATAGAACAACACCAACTTTTCGTAGGTCAATGCATTATCTTGTATATGCTTTCGGATGGTCAAGATATCCTGTTCCAAAATCATCGGTTTCAATGCATTGTACTCCGTTTCGCCCAATTTGGAAACCTCGGAATACAAAGGCCTGAACACCTCATTTTTATCAAGCACTTTAGATTGGATCAACTTGTACTGCATGCGACCAATTTCATGGTCCTTGTTCGCCGCTACTTCGGCAGAATCGTTATAGGGAGTCCATAAAACGACCTCCTCGGTAACGGCCCTCTTTTTTTCATTGCAAGCGGCCATCGCGATCATCACCAATACAAGTACAAATTTTTTCATAACGTTTTTATTTTTTTATCCATAATGCATTCCATTTCCTGAGGTTTTCTTCATTAAGACGCACAAACTCATCTTTACCTTCCTTTTCGGCCAACTCCTTCGATGTGGTCGCTTCGTTCATTGCTTCCGTATACCTACCCAAATCCGCCAACACTAACGATTTTACCTTATGGTAATAATACGTGCTTCCGTTCATTTCCAAAGCGGTGTTAACATATTCCAAAGCTAATTCTTGCCGAGTACCCTGTTCTTGATAATATCTCGCAATTTCATAGTAGGTCTGTGCGGTCGCATTCCCGTTCAATTGTTCTTGAATCTGAACATCCATGAGCTGTTTGGTATCGACACGTATCGGGATCACCACCTCAACATCTCCCCATTTCAAAAATAGCTGTACGCCATTGTGGGTGATTTCATCAAAACTAATGGCAAAATTTTCCTGAAAATGAGACGCTTTCCGAGGGGTGACCTTGATCCGTAAGGCATCTTCGTTGGCATCATATTCCGTTCTGCCATCCCCCCAATGGGTGGTATTGGTATGGAAGACGATTTGCCAAGTATCTGCTTCTGGAAATGCGTATAGGGCATAGCTACCTTTTACGAGTACACTATCTTGAACGTACACGTCCGTATCAAAGGTAATTTTAGTGGATTCGTTGGCTCCCACCCGCCATATGCGTCCGTAGGGCACCAAACCAGGATTCCCGTTCGGTCGATTGC
>JBARCC010000577.1:0-2620 GCA_049793635.1 Maribacter sp.
GCCAAGAAGGTCATAAAAGGAGCTTTAGCCTGCCGACTGGCAATGGTAAGCCCCAAATGGGTACCATACCAATCCACTACCCCATCAATGTCGGTAACGTTCAATGCAAAGTGTTCAAAAACCATGTGAATCCTCTTTCAGGTCTTAAAAGTATCTAATTTAAAGCGAAGAATACTGTAAATTTGCCGACAAATAGAACTTAGCATGCTACAGATACAGACCCTGCGGGACCAAAAGGAAGAAATCATCGGTGCACTCGGTAAAAGAAATCTAGATGCCCTTCCCCTCTTGGACCATGTGCTAACCTTGGACGAAAAACGGCGTACCACACAAACACAACTGGACAGCGTTTTGGCAGAATCCAATTCCATTTCCAAAGAAATCGGCATCCTCTATAAAAACGGTAAGGCGCAAGAGGCCAATATATTGAAAGAGCGCACGGTTGCCTTAAAGGAAGAATCGAAGCAACTGGGGGAAGATCTGAACGCCGCCTCCGAAGCCTTGCAAGCTGCCTTGTACCAAATACCCAATGCCCCACACGCATCGGTACCTACCGGGGTCGCTGCCGAGGATAATGAAGAGATTTTCAAAGAGGGCGAAATACCTACCTTGAGCGCAGGGGCATTGCCCCATTGGGAGTTGGCTAAAAAATATGACATCATCGATTTCGAACTTGGGGTGAAAATTGCCGGTGCCGGTTTCCCGGTATACAAAGGCAAGGGTGCCCGTTTACAACGTGCGCTCATCTCCTATTTTCTGGATAAGAATACCGAGGCCGGTTATACCGAGATCCAGGTTCCGCACTTGGTAAACGCCCTTTCGGGATTTGGAACGGGACAACTACCAGACAAGGAAGGCCAAATGTACCACGTTACCGCAGACGACCTCTACCTTATACCCACCGCCGAGGTCCCCGTAACCAATATCTTTAGGGACGTGATGCTGAACGAAACCGATTTTCCCATTACCTATACAGGCTACACCCCCTGCTTTAGACGGGAAGCCGGCAGTTATGGAGCGCATGTGCGTGGCCTCAACCGCTTGCACCAGTTCGACAAGGTCGAAATCGTGCGCGTGGAACACCCAGCGACATCATACGAAGCACTGGACGGTATGGTAGAACATGTGAAAACCATCTTGAGGGCACTACAGCTTCCTTACAGGATACTGCGCCTTTGCGGAGGGGATTTAGGGTTTACGGCAGCCCTAACCTATGATTTTGAAGTATTCTCTACCGCCCAAGACCGTTGGTTGGAAATCAGCTCGGTCTCCAACTTTGAAACCTATCAAGCGAACCGGTTAAAATTGAGGTATAAGGATGAAAACGGAAAAAGCCAGTTGGCACATACCTTGAACGGTAGTGCTCTAGCATTGCCCAGGGTGCTAGCCGCCATCTTGGAAAATTACCAAACCGGGGACGGCATTCGCATACCGGAGGTATTGGTCCCCTATTGTGGTTTTGACCTGATAGACTAAACTAGCACGAAGTAGCCTATTTCATATGCTTATGACCCTCATACTGTAAGACCTGATTTAGGGCTGTGTGCTACTAAACACATGATCAAAGTTAATTTGTATCAGGAACGGCCTTTAATACACTACCCTTACAACAGGGTCTTAGCGGCTTTTTACAGGGAAGGTAGGCGGAGATTTCGCGCCCGGCATAGCCGGGTTACATTTTCATATAATCCTGCCAAGTGACCAGTACGTATTTTTCCTTTCCATTTTCTGTTTTTTTCAGAAATCCGTATTCGTATACAAATAGATAGACCTCTCTTTTTTGATTTTTCCAGTAGTGGGTGAAAAAGTTGGGGTCGAATCCCAATTCCACCAGCACGTTACTTCGTATGGTCACCTTTCCTCCCTTGTTGTATTCCTTTAGGATCTTCCTATTCAATTTTAGTTGATTGTCCACTTTATTATAGAAACGTTCAGGTCGTTCCTTTTCCTTTTGGTACTGGTAGGCACTCTTGCAGTGTAGGTTGCAATATTTTTTGTCCGTCCTACCGGTAAGTGGCTTTTTACAGTACAGACATTCATGCTGTAATCTCATTTCCATTAACTTAAGTGAATCCTTATGCGAACATTATTCGCTTAAGGTACGACTAAATCAATTCTATCCTATAAATTGCCTTTATATCCATTAATCCATTAGTATGGCTTCCTCTAATGCGCCACATTTAAACTCCATAACCCTATTTCATCTAATGATCAAGGGCCAAAAGATGATAGGCATAAAATTTTCTCCGGACAGACTTATACAGGCTCTGATTAAAGGCTTGCCCAACCCTAAATGGAGCTCTGGGCACCAAATGGCGTATATACCTCATACTAAAGAAAACTTAGGCATAATCTTCAACACCTTCAAGGGCGTTGTTTGGATCAATTATAACCGTTTTCTTTCAAACAGGCCTTTAAGCAAAAGTGATGAACCGGTAGATGTTTCTTGGTTCAGAAAACGAAAACCCATACCTGGATACCGCCTTTGCCCTGAAGAATACCTTTTAAAACTTGAACTGAAACGATATGCCAACGCTACCGTAAAAACCTATGTCAACTTCTTTGAAATATTCATCAATCATTACAAGGATAGGGAATTGGCAACCCTTGATGAAAGTGA
>JBARCC010000578.1:0-2909 GCA_049793635.1 Maribacter sp.
GTTCCCCACAAGGCACTGGAAATCACTACCCATCCATGGAAGGAATCAGAAATGTTCCACAACGCCTGTAATTGCTTGTCGGCCCCTGAGATGACTACGGTGTCGAAACCGAATAAAAAACCGGCGAGAGCAACGGTAATGGACCAAACTAGAATTTTGTTCATATAGATAATTTTACCAGACGTTAAATATAACCAATCAAAACTGTTAATTCTTATTCTGTATCAGCTACGATTCTTTTTGGATATGCGCTAATTTTGAAAGGTATAAATTATAGAACTATGAACGATTTAAAGAATAAGGTGGCATATATTACGGGCGGAACCAAAGGAATAGGTTTTGGAGTGGCAAAAGCCCTATTGAACCAAGGGATGCGTGTAGCGATAAGTGGAAGGTCTACAGAAAGTGTGAACCAAGCAGTAAAGAACCTTAAGGAGGGCTCGGTATTGGGGATTGTGTCCGATGTGGCAAAGATGGAGGATGAACGCAAGGCGGTGGCTAAAATTTTGGATACTTGGGGTCAGCTAGACGTCGTACTGGCCAATGCGGGTGTCGGCAACTTCGCTCCCATCGATGAGATGACCGATGGGGATTGGCATCAAATGATCGATACGAATCTTAATGGGGTCTTTCACTCCCTAAAAGCATCTGTGGAGGCTTTAAAAAGCGCAAAAGGCTATTACATTACCTTGGCCAGTTTGGCGGGAACCAACTTTTTTGCTACGGGGGCAGGGTATAACGCCTCAAAGTTTGGGGTAGTGGGCTTTACCCAAGCCGCAATGCTCGACCTGCGGAAATACGATATTAAGGTGTCCACGATTATGCCGGGGTCGGTCGCCACCCATTTCAATGATAACGAACCTGATGAGACCGATGCTTGGAAGATTCAGCCAGAAGATATCGGGGAATTAGTGTTGGACCTGTTAAAGATGAATCCAAGAACCCTACCCAGTAAAATCGAGGTACGACCCACTAGACCGGATAAAAAGTAAATTATCTCGGGAGAAGCTTGCCTTATGGCAGGAAGGCTCACGAAGCATTGAAACAAAATTTATGTTTGATTTTCACGCAAGTCTGCCTGTCGGTAAAACGGAGGTCTCTGCATTACATGTCGATAATCGACTAACCGTTATACCTTCTTTTCAATAAGAGGGAGTTCAGGATTACAAATTTCAGAAATCAAACTAAAAAGAATCTGCTCAAATTCTGAAATCACCTGTGCATCAATGGTGTGATTTTTGAACCCACGGGCAGATTCTTTTTTTGCAAAGAGTAGGGTGCCTTCAGCGAAATTCTTAAAAGAGACTACCCCTCCTTGCATAGAGGAATATGTATTTTCATCAGAGGTAAATAGCATGTAGGCGTAGCAGAGCAATTGAAACGCTTTACTGTATTGGTAATCTTCCGTTAGGTTTTCCCAGGCCATAATTTCTACATTTCTCCGTTCTACTTTTCCGGTCTTGTAATCGATGATTCGCAGCGTACCATCGAATTCATCGATGCGGTCCAATTTACCTTTCAGGCGTACTGGAAAATGTATATGGGGTACGTTCAAAGAAATGTTCAACGATTCCTCAAGACCAATTAGTTTAATGCTGTGGTTTTTGAGCGCGTCGATCTCTAAATCTATAAACGTGGTGATGTATTTTAAGATGACGTGGACAGAAATATAGTTCCTTCCTGTGCTGATGTCCCCATCGAGATAAGTCTTTTCAAAATTTGCGTAAACGAGGGGTTCTACCCTCTTTTTGGCGGCGGTAAGCAATTCTTTTGAAAGGTAAGTGCCTATAAAAGGCGCGTACAGTGCTTCTAAGGTATCGTGTACGATGGTACCGAAGGTATTTGCGGCAAGGGTTTCCTCTACTTCCAATACATCATTGATGTTCAACAGGTTCTGTTTGTAGAAGTCCATGGGGTTTCTAATGTAATTACTCAACGAACTGGGAGAAAAACCATGGGATGCTTTTTCGGCAATCAACTGTATCAGGGACGTTGTTTTAGGGATGCTTTCTGTTTGTGTACCATAGGACACTATGTTAGGGGAGGCGATATAGGTGGTAATACCGGTTCTATTGGTATCGGTTAACATTTGGGTGATCAACCTACTTTTTTCACCTCCCTCTAAAGCATCGGGCTCAGTATTATATAGGATGTAGACGTTTTTCGCCCTTTGCAAAAGTCGGTAGAAATGGTAGGTATACACCGCATCCTTCTCTTTATAGGTGGGTAGACCGTTTTTTAATTTTAAATCAAAGGGAATGAACGAATTGTTGGATTTACCCGATGGCAGTATACCTTCATTGACCGAGGTGATGATGACCGTTTCAAAGTCCAATAACCTACTCTCCAACATCCCCATAATCTGTATTCCTTCTACCGGACTTCCTTGAAAATCCAAGGTTTCGGTGCTAAGCAGTTGTTTGAATAAATGTTTGAATCTTTTAAGAGTGTTGATGTAGGTGTGGTGTGCGCAAATATCTTTAAGTTGGTTCAAAAGGGTATAAAATGCATACAGCTGCTCCAAAATTAAGGAATCCGTTTTGATGGAAGCAACGGCCCGAAATGACTGAATCAATTGCAAGAAGTTAGCGATTAGGGTATTGGGGTCGTTCTTTGAATCCTGGAACAAAAGGGACAATGCAGGGGTCGTAGAAATTGATGTGCCGAGTTGTGCGATGGTAATGTAAGACCAATTGCTCGTTTTAATTTTTTTCAACAGCTGGTTTAACACGTCACTTTCAGTTTCGAATAAAATGGTGGCGTAGGAATGGGATAGTATATTTAATAAATGGGTGTAGAACCAACCTTTGTCCGTTTTATGTTCGTGAAATTCTATGAGATTAAGAAAGAAACTGGAAAGGGTTGTGGTCTCCAATTTTTGTCCCATGGTAATGTTCGTGGTCTTTATC
>JBARCC010000579.1:0-2794 GCA_049793635.1 Maribacter sp.
GTGCAATATACTGTCTAAAAATACTTTTTTTGACTTAACCCATGATTGCAATAAACATAACCAAGGGAAATCTTCAATCCTAAGAGCTGTCAGGTCGAGCGGAGTCGAGATCCGTGTCCCAAAGCTCCTCGACTCCGCTCGAAGGGACAGTGCTGCCACTACCGAACCTCAATTTTGATACTATTATACCCCGAAAAAACTCCCCCTGTGCCATTCCAAACCTTGCATCTATCAAGTTTGGTCATCCACTTCGTCGGGCATGCAGAGCCAAGACCTGAATAAGAACGATAAAAATCTCTCCTTCAGTCCCTCCTTTTGATGAGGGAGGTAATTATTCCTCCACAAACAAATAATTCAATTTCAACTCGTTAAACGCGGTATTGAATTCCTTTAATTCTGAGGAAACAACTTCATCGAAGCGTTGCAGCTCGGTATTGATTTTGGCGGTTAGTTCATTTTTTACAGCAATGTCCTGCTCCGTGGGTGGAAAATCATCAATGGATACCAAACTGTTCAGATGCCCCAACTTATTGGTTAATTTAATCGGGAAGTTCAATGGATCCTGACCGCTTCTATTTTGGGTCTGGTACAATGCCTTTTCCACGGCTGCCAGTTTCTCGGTCATGGTTTTTGCCTTTTCCACCAATTCTTTGGTACGGGCATCGTCCTTGTATTGAGCCCTGAACGCTTTGAGCTGTTCGGTCACATTCCTTATTTTTTTAATGGATTGATGGGCGTTATCGATGGTCGTATTTACATCGGTGATAAAATCGAATTGTTTTTTCATTCCATCTACCGAACTCTCGGCGCGTGGGTCGGGCAAAATGGTAAAGGTTTCGGAACTATTGGTCCCATTCACATTTAGATGTACCTTATAGTTTCCAGGAACCGCCTTGGCACCATCCAGATTGGCCCACCATAGAATCATCCCTTCCAGCTTTTCTGCCCCTTTTCCACGCGTGTCCCAAACAAAGGTATTCCCTCCTTTCTTGACTTCGAGCTTCTTCGCTTCGACTCCGCTCAGCGCACCGTCCTTCTTTATATGATTCCTATAATTTGCCAAGGTATCCCCGGCCATACTGGTATAGGTCAACTGCACAGAATCCTTCTCGGTATAATTTTTTAGTAAAAAATGGGTGATCACACCATTTCCTAAATTCTGACCCTCTGTTTTGGAGGGTGTCTTGTTGACCCCGCCTTTGGTTCTGTAAGCATCTTTAGGCTTGAACAGAATGGTATTCGCATTCCTCTTACTATCCTCTAACTGGTGCAAGACGGTGAGATCATCAATGATGTATAAGCTTCTGCCCTGCGTAGCTACAATTAAATTATCTTCTTTTACCGCGAGATCTGTAACGGGTACGATAGGTAAGTTCATTTGAAAGGAACTCCATTGCGCGCCATCGTCAAAAGAAATGTACATCCCTGTTTCTGTACCTGCATACAACAAACCTTTCTTTTTGGGATCTTCACGAACCACCCTGGTAAAATGTTCGGCAGGGATACCATTCGTAATTTTTGTCCAGCTTTTACCGTAATCAGTGGTCTTATAAAGGTACGGTTGAAAGTCCCCTAGTTTATAGCGTGTTGCGGCTACATAGCAGGTGCCTTCCTCAAAATAAGAGGGTTCGATACTGTTCACCATAGACCATTCTGGCATATTCGCCGGCGTAACATTTTCCCAAGTCGCACCTGCATCCTTTGAAACATGAATAAGTCCGTCATCACTCCCCACCCAAAGCAGGCCTTCTTTCAGCGGACTCTCATTGGCCGCAAAAATGGTACAGTAATACTCTACACTGGTATTGTCTTGGGTGATGGGACCTCCACTGGAAACCAATTTGGTAGGGTCGTTTCGTGTAAGGTCTTCACTCAATAGTTCCCAGCTTTGGCCTTCATTGGTGGACAAGTGCACGTGATTAGAAAAAGTGTACAATTTCTTAGGGTCATGCCTACTGAACATGATCGGAAAGTTCCATTGAAAGCGGTATTTCATCGCTTCCGCACCAGCACCCATCGGGTTATCTGGCCAAACGTTTATACCCCTGACCGTTCCTTTATCGTGATTTACTCGGGTCAGAAATCCGTCATAACTACCTCCGTATACAATATCATTATTGGTCGGGTCAACGGCAATATGGGCAGATTCACCCCCTGCAGTTTCTTCCCAATTGTTTTCACCGATGCCGTTTTCGTCGCTTCTATGGTCTATGCGCAGGGTAGAATTATCTTGCTGTGCTACATAAATACGGTATGGAAAAGAGTTATCGGTAGTCACCCGGTAAAATTGAGCGGTAGGTTGATTGTAATACGTACTCCATGTTTCGCCGCCATCGTAGGATATCTGGGCGCCACCATCGTCACCAATAATCATGCGTTGGGAATCTTCTGGAGAGATCCACAGGTCATGATGATCACCATGAGGAGCATTGAACGTATTGAACGATTTTCCGCCATCGGTAGATTTATGATAGTTTACATTCAGTACATAAACGACATCCTCATCTTGTGTATCGGCATACACCCTAGTGTAGTACCAGGCCCGTTGCCTAATTTTTCGCTCTTCATTGACCAACTCCCATTTTTTTCCTCCGTCATCAGAACGGTACAAACCTCCCTTTTCCTTATTCTCAACGATTGCCCAAACCCGCTCAGAATTTTTTGAGGATACCGCTACCCCCATAATCCCTAACGTATCCTGTGGAAAGCCTTCGTTTTTGGAAATCTCAGACCAATTTTCACCGCTATCGGTGCTTTTCCAAAGCGCCGAACCAGCACCGCCACTATTCAAACT
>JBARCC010000580.1:0-2649 GCA_049793635.1 Maribacter sp.
TTGTAATGCAGGGCGATGCAGAGGCTCTAGCCATATTTGAGGGTTTTACACCAGGTAAGCAAAGGGGTATTATCTATATGGTGAAACGATATCCACATTCTCAAACCCGTATCGATAAATCATTTACGATATGTGAAAACCTTAAGCGAGGGGTTCGCGATAATCTATTGTTATCAAAAAGCGTATGATATGAGTCAAATTTATTAACATAGAATTAGTACATTAGACTCTAACCTAAAAACACTACAATATGAAAATATTCAAAATTGAAATCGCCTTGTTAGCCCTATTGGCAATAGCAAGTTGTAAAGACACTAAAAAAGAAGCGTCAGAGGCGACCGATGCCATGGAAACTGAAATGGAGGAAATGACCGCCGAAATGGAAGCGACTACAATTAATTTTATGATGGAGCCAAAAAGTGAAAGTGATGTCAAAGGAGAGGTCACCTTCACCGAAGAAGATGGTGAAGTAAATATGAACGTGATGTTAACCGGTCTTTCGGAAGGGGAACACGCCATTCATATACATGAAACCGCCGATTGCTCTGCAGCCGATGGTTCCTCTACAGGAGGCCATTGGAATCCAACCAATGAGCCACATGGAAAATGGGGAGCCAGTGAAGGATATCATAAAGGAGATATCGGGAATTTTATGGCAGATGCAGAAGGTAACGCAACGATTGAATTCTCAACGGATCAATGGTGCATAGGATGTGATGATGAAAACAAGAACATTCTTGGTAAAGGAGTGATCGTACATCAAGGGGTAGATGATTTTACTTCTCAACCCAGTGGTGCCGCAGGAGCACGTGTAAGTTGCGCCGGTATTATTGAATAAGAACAAAACAATGTTAAAAAAAAGCTGTTCAATGAACAGCTTTTTTTACTTTTAACTGCTTTTAAATACACAACATGCAATTAGACCTATTGGTTGAACAGTTCCGAAAGAAGGATGCCACCGCTTTTGAAAAATTATATGGCATGTATTCTGAGAATATTTGCGGTGTCATCAACACCATTGTCAAGAACGAGGGCATCGCCCAAGAGATTTGTCAAGATGTTTTCATCAAGATTTGGAACAATTCCGAAAGCTATAATTCCTCTAAAGGAAGATTCTTTACGTGGATACTGAATATCGCCCGTAATGCCGCCATCGATGAAATACGCAGTAGGTCGTATAAAAATGAGAAAAAGAATCTTTCCGCAGATTACTTCGTAGGTATTTTGGAGAACAAGGAGGATAATGATACTGCGGTTGACACGAAAGGGTTGAGAAACCTAGTGAAAAATCTAAAGGAAAAGTGTGTTCAGATAATCGAACTCCTGTACTTTAGGGGCTACACACAAAAAGATGCTGCAGAAGAATTGGATATTCCTTTAGGAACAGTGAAAACGCGAAATAGAAGTTGTATTTCCCAATTAAGGGAGAACATGGAAAGCAAGTAGAATGGATGTACAAAAATACATAGCGTCAGGAATTTTGGAACTTTACGTCGCCGGGATACTTTCAGATAAGGAAAATCTGGAAATCGCGGGGTATGCCAAAGAATATCCAGAAATAGAAGCAGAAATAGAAGCTATTGAAGCATCTATATTGGAACTGTCCAGAAAAGCGTCTCCGGGAGTAAAACATTCCTTTAGCGCCCTCATGGAAAAAATCAACACCGAGGTCAAGGTAATTACAATGGACAGAAAGTCTGCCCCATTGACCACCTATCTTGGTTGGGCAGCCTCGGTGCTACTCGCCATTGGAATGTTTTGGCTGTATCAGCAGAACAATGCATTAAAATCTGATGTACAGGTAGTAGAACAACAGAACGATAGTCTGGAACAGCAGATCGCGGATACGGATTCCTCATTGGAAAAAACAAAAGAACTCTTGAACACGATTCGGGATAAGAACATCAACGTGATTCCGCTCGGAGGACAACAGGTATCCCCTACCTCTTACGCAAAGGCATATTGGAACAAAGAGGATAAAAAGGTGTTTATCGACGCAAAGGGTCTTCCAGAACCTCCAGAAGGGTTTGTCTATCAATTGTGGTCTTTGAAACTATCTCCCTTGACGCCAACGAATATGGGACTTCTTGAAGATTTTGCAGACGATGAATATAAAATATTCTCTTTTGAGAATCCTAACGAATCTGAAGCATTCGGTATCACCTTAGAACCTGCCGGGGGTAGTGAATCTCCGAATCTTGAGCAACTATACACCCTTGGGGTAGTATCTGCTTCATAATACTTAAATAAGATTAGGAAACGGGCAGTTTCTAGTCAATCACCTCTGGGGAAGCCCACGAGGCATTTGGAAGGAAACGACTTTAAAATTTCGAGGCAAGCCTCGGAGCATTCAAATTTCGATTATCGAGTAAAACTGCCCATTTTTTTTACTATTTTTCACGCATGGATCTAAAGAAACTTTTCGGAACCGTTTTGACCCTTTTGGGCATCGGAGGACTTATTTACGCTGCAATACTATTCGGGAACAGTGCAGGAACCACCAAGCAATTAATTGTATATGGGGTGCTTGGTGCTATCTTTTTCTTTTCGGGGATTGGCCTGATCAGAACCACTAGTAAAAGCTGAAAACAACGGTTTTCAAAAGTACCATACCGCTATTTTGGATGGCAATGCGATCGGTAAATCAAT
>JBARCC010000581.1:0-2861 GCA_049793635.1 Maribacter sp.
CGTGAAGAATCATGGAGGTAATCGTGGTTTTGCCATGACTCCCGCCAATGACCACTCTCGTTTTATCTTTCGACTGTTCGTATAAAAACTCGGGGTAGGAATATATCTTCAACCCTAATTTTTGAGCCTTTAACAATTCGGGGTTATCTACTTTGGCATGCATACCCAACACAACGGCATCCAATGCCCCATGTATTTTTTCTGGAAACCACCCGAACTCCTCTGGGAGTAATCCCTTTGCCTCCAATCTTGTTTTTGAGGGTTCGAAAATTACATCGTCACTACCTGTGATTTTATATCCTTTATGATCAAGAGCCAAAGCGAGGTTATGCATCGCACTTCCACCTATGGCAATAAAATGTATTTGCATGGATGACATTTAAGCTTCAAAGATAGGGATTGTGCATCTATGCCAACATGGATAGTTTTCTTGAAACCACTTAAACCATTCCTAATTTGCAAAGCGTACGGAATACACAAAAAAGCAAAGTTTTTCATTTTGCCGTCTATTGCTTTATCTTAGTGTTTCAATTACGACGATATGCACATACAACTTTCTGACCTATCTTCTAAAGAGATAATGCCCGGTTACCACGGTAAACTAGTACATTCCTCAACGATGAGCATGGCTTTTTGGGAGGTCGAGGAAAATGCGGAGGTACCCGAACATTCACACATGAACGAGCAAATTATGCATGTCATGGAGGGGAATTTTGAATTTACGTTGGATGGAATTACCAAGATTTACGGCAAAGGGGATATTGTGGTCATCGCACCTCATTTGAAACATAGTGGTAAAGCGTTGACCGCTTGTACATTACTCGATGTTTTTAGCCCCACAAGGGAAGAGTACAGATAGTTGTTGGTTATTGGTGGTTAGTGGTTAGTGGTTAGTGGTTAGTGGTTAGAAATATACAAAAATGGAAATTTCCCTCAAAGGTAAAAAGGCGCTGGTCGGAGGCAGCAGTGGCGGTATTGGCAAGGCGATTGCCGAGCAAATGGCAACAAGTGGTGCGACAGTGACACTGATGTCCCGTAGCGCTGAAAAATTAAAAAAAATAGTGTCCGCGCTACCCACCGAATTTGCGCAACAACATCAATTTTTGGTGGTGGATTTCAATGATTTTGAAGGGTATCAAAAAATCATCTCCGAATACTTCAAACATCATCGAGTTGACATTCTGGTCAATAATACCCAGGGGCCGTCTGCAGGAACCGCCCTAGAGAAAAATGTAGGGGACTATCAAGAAGCGTTCGACCTACTGTTCAAGACGGTCGTATTTACAACAGAACTCGCGTTGAAAGGGATGACGGAAAAGCAATGGGGCCGCATCATCAATGTCGCTTCGATATCGGTCAAGGAACCACTTTCCTATTTAGCGCTCTCGAATACCATTAGGGCTGCAGTGGTGACGTGGGCAAAATCACTGGCTACGGAGGTAGGAAAAAATCATATCACCGTAAATACGATACTTACTGGTTATTTTGATACAGATCGCATTGCACAACTAAATGCTAAAAAGGCCCAACAATTAGGTATTGAAGCCCACGAAGTGCGTACTGAAATGGAATCGAAGGTGCCTCTTGGGCGTATTGGCGATCCTAGGGAATATGGTTTCCTTACTACCTTCTTGGCATCAGATCACGCCGCCTACATTACAGGTACCAATATTCCTATTGATGGCGGACTCTTAAAATCGCTTTGAGCACTTTTAAATGGGCTGTTGTTTCCACCTTACGGTTTTCAGAAGGCTTATAGAAATGCTAAAAAATTGAAATCTAATCACTTGTTATGGCCTAAACGACGAGCGTCGCCATCTAAACGTCGTAGAAATTGATTTAAAAAGATTCACCAATATTGAGGTACAGATTATTGGTGCCCTCGCCAAAGCCCCAATCGGTTCGAATATTAAGGCGTTCTTCCCTATCGAGCATAAAACGCAATCCGAGTCCGTACGTTGGTCGCAGGTTACCGATCTTAAAATCCCCGAAGTTTCTAAAGACATCACCGCCGCCAAAAAAAGCGACCATGCCCAATCGCCCGGTGATGTTGGCCCGGTATTCCATTTGCGCTGCGATCAAGTTACGGTCCACATACCTGCCTTCGATATATCCCCGTAAAATCTCATCACCCCCGAACAGGGCCAATTCAGAAAACGGAACATCCTTATGGCTCGCATTCCCTAACAAGTGAAGTCCGATCACATCATTTCGTTTTTTAAAAGGTTGGAAAAAATAACGGGCATCCAATCGGGTAAGCTGAAACTCCTGAGTACCACCCAATACTTTTCCGTAAAAACCATGGGTAAGTTCTAAGTACCATCCGCTGTGCGCATTCAGGATATTGTCTCGACTATCATATAGGGCGGCGAGCTCGACGCCCATAGAGGTTGATCCCCTGTATCCTTCAGGGGACAAGGTTTCCAGAACACCGTTCTCTTCGAACCTTGCATTAAAAATACTATTGTAGCGTATCCCGGCCCCTATAAAAAGGTACCTTGTAAACATTTGCTTTAAAAAAATAGGTTCGATGAGTACCTGAAAATAATCATACTCCTCTTCATTTTGCTCAGGAGTATCGCGCCCTATCCCATATACCAATCTTGGAAAGTTTTGAAATAGCAGGTTGCCCTCGATGACCCATTGCTCCTGATTCGTAAATATCTCAAAACCAGAATATGCAATAAATTGATTTTTAAAGGTATACTGAAAAGTAATGGGCATATTTGAGGTTCTGGTCTCCTCGCCCGAGCCCTTGAACTTGAACAAATATTTCGCCCCTACCCCGATACCCAAGCTCGTTTCTGGGGCATAACTGATCACGGGTGCCAGTACTAATTTTGATGCGTAGAGTGTAGAAT
>JBARCC010000582.1:0-2127 GCA_049793635.1 Maribacter sp.
GTTTCAAAGTGTCCAATATCGGCGATTACCAATTTATTTTCTGCTTCATAAAACTGGTGGTATTTTATGTCTGCAGTAATAAAAACGTCTGCATCCGCAGCTTTGGCTGCTGAAATGGCGAATGCGCCACTACCGCCTAAAACCGCAACTTTCTTTACGGGTTTTTGTAAAAACGGGGAGTGCCTGACCACGTGCGTGTTCATTTTTTGCTTGACCAAGGTGAGAAACTCCTTTTCTGTTAGTTCTTTTTCCAATTCACCCAATCGACCCATACCAATGTGCGCATTGGTATTCTCCAGCGTACTGATTTCGTAGGCTATTTCTTCGTAAGGGTGGTTGTTCTTTAGGGCGCTGATAACACTATTCTCCACCGCTTTTCCAAAAACGCAGGACAATTGCATTTCAGGTTCGGTATGTAAGCTGCCAATGTCGCCCTTAGCCGGATTTGCTTTTTCATTTGCGGTATAGGTACCTTTCCCTTCCGTCGCAAAACTGCAGTTTGCGTAATTTCCTATTTCCCCTGCTCCCGCGTCAAAAAGTGCTGTCTTCAAATGTTCTATGTGTTCGATCGGGACATAGGTCGTAAGTTTTTTAATCGTATTTTTTTGAGGTATGAGGATGTGCGTATTTTTAAGGCCCAATACGTCACAAATCTTTGCATTTACTCCTTCGGGAGCGTTGTCCAATGCAGTATGAATGGCATATATCGATATATCGTGCTTAATGGCCTTTAAAACTACCCGCTCTACATAGTTCTTCCCCGTAATTTTCTGAAGACCCTTGAAAATGATGGGATGGAAGCTAACGATGAGGTTACATTTTTTTTCAATTGCTTCCTCCACGACCGCCTCCAAGGTATCTAGAGTGACCAATATACCGGTTACTGGAGTGCCGCCATCCCCTATTAACAGACCAACATTGTCAAAATCCTCCGCGTACGCTAATGGAGCAAATTCCTCTAATATTCGGGATACATCGTTTACGGTCATTTTATTTAAATATAAGGGATTCAAAGATAAATTATTATAATTTCGTAAGAATGGATGTGTTACGAAAACTTCTTTTTCCGATTTCCTTGGTGTATGCGTTCATTGTATTTTTGAGAAATCGGCTCTATGACGCTGGTGTTTTTACTTCAACATCCTTTAGAACGAAAACCATTTGTGTGGGTAATTTGAGCGTTGGTGGAACCGGTAAAACGCCCATGATAGAGCTGCTGGTGAGGACGCTTAGTCCAAAGTACACCGTAGCGGTATTAAGTAGGGGTTATAAAAGGAAGTCAACAGGTTTTGTTTTGGCCACTCCTAAAACCAGTGTGGAAACTCTGGGGGACGAGCCTTTTCAATTAGCGGCAAAATTTCCGGAGATTGTGGTAGCGGTAGACGCCGACAGGAGAAACGGAATTTCAAGAATACAGGAAACCCTTGCCCCGAATGTCATTTTGTTGGATGATGCGTTTCAACACCGAAAAGTCAAGCCAGGTTTTAATATCCTTTTGACCGCTTATAATCATCTATATATCGATGATTGGGCATTGCCGACCGGTAATTTGAGGGATTTAAAAGGAGAAGCGGATAGGGCAAATATCATTGTGGTGACCAAGTGCCCCGAAGTACTGTCCGTTACCGAACAACATAACCTAATAAAAAGACTAAAGCCGAAGGTGCATCAAAAAGTGTTGTTCAGCCAGATATCATATGATCGCATGCTAAAAGGGGAAAATACTGATCGATTGCTCCATGAATTGAAAAACGAGGAACTTACATTGGTCACCGGTATTGCAAATCCCGCCCTATTGATTGCTTTTTTAAAGGATGAAGGAATAACATTCGACCATTTGCAATTTAACGATCATCATTTTTTCACTTATAAGGAAATTGACAATCTTAAACAAAAGAGATGTATTCTAACCACGGAAAAAGATTATGTGAGGTTGAAAGATGACCTATCCAATCTATACTACATTGAAATAAAGCACCAATTCATGGATGATGGACAAAGCATCCTAGACATTGAATTGCAAAATTTTATGACAACGGATTATTGACTTTTCGGTCAAAAATATTTTCTCCTATTTTTTGATAGAAGACCTCAGGTTTGAACGGTTTGGTGACTACATCGTTACAT
>JBARCC010000583.1:0-4063 GCA_049793635.1 Maribacter sp.
CTGCAATAAAGATCAATGAAGTTGCGGAACCCTTTATAAGAAGAAGGGCGATGCGGCATTTAGAAAAGGGCAGAGTGGTTATTTTTGGAGGAGGAACGGGAAACCCCTATTTCACGACCGATTCTGCCGCAGTATTGAGGGCCATAGAGATTGAAGCCGATGTAATTTTAAAAGGTACCCGTGTAGATGGCATTTATACCGCCGATCCCGAAAAGGATAAAAATGCGACTAAATTTGATACCATATCCTTTCAGGATGTCCTGATAAAAGGATTGAAAGTTATGGATACCACCGCGTTCACGTTAAGTCAGGAAAACAAACTACCGATTGTAGTATTTGATATGAATAAAAAAGGAAACTTACTGAAAATTGTTAACGGCCAAACCATAGGTACCACCGTAAATATATAACTTTGGTATAGTTTCTGTTATTGGGATTGTAATAGTAAATTAGGTTATGAACGAAGAAGTACAGTTTATTTTAGACGCCACAAAGGAGGGTATGGATGCTGCCATATTGCATCTGGAACGTGAATTCTTGAAAATCCGTGCCGGAAAGGCGAGCCCTGCAATGTTGTCTTCCGTCATGGTAGATTATTATGGCTCACAAACCCCTATGACCCAAGTGGCAAACGTAAACACGCCCGATGGCCGAACCATTTCGGTACAACCTTGGGAAAAGGGAATGCTGCAAGAAATCGAAAAGGCCATCATGAATGCGAACTTAGGGTTCAACCCTATGAACAATGGCGACATGATCATCATTAACGTACCGCCGTTGACGGAAGAACGAAGGATTCAGCTCTCCAAGCAAGCAAAAGCCGAAGCAGAACATGCAAAAGTAGGTGTTCGAAGCGCTAGACAAGATGCTAACAAGGAAATCAAGGATCTTGATATTTCCGAAGATCTACAACAGAACGCTACTGCCGATGTACAAGATTTAACAGATGCCTACACGAAAAAGATAGATGACTTTCTTGTAAAAAAGGAGGCCGAAATCATGAAGGTATAGGGTTCAAAAGTGCTTTAACAGCTCTATATCGTCTTGAAGTAGGATAACGATGGCATATTGAATGGAATCGATAACCTTGTCCTACGCATTTTTAATACCTCTTTACCAAAGCCTGTCTTGAGTAAAGTCGCAAGCCACCATTGATCGCAGTTTAAAATTATCCTTTTTAAAAAGCACGGTATCATCACCATTCATTTTAAACTTTCCAAGATAGGAACAATTGTACCTAATGGTTACCTTTGCCACCTGCAACACGAGTTATGGTAGCTAAACTTACAAAAGGATTTTGGCCGAGGGCGGCAAATATAATTCTCCGCAACAGGATTCTGATTCTTTGCTTGATTGTCGCATTTACCCTATTTATGGCCATGCAGTGGCAGTACATGCGCTTTTCGAGCTCCCAGACCAATTTACTGCCCGATGACCATCCCGTAAACCAAGAGTACCAGGACTTTTTGAGCAAATTCGGGGAGGAAGGCAATGCGGTGGTGTTTGCCATTAGGGACAGTGCACTTTTCACACCGGTAAATTTCAATCGATGGAACAAGTTGAGCAAACAACTGGGTGCATTCCCAGAGGTGGATTTTGTACTGTCTACCGACAACCTGCAAGAACTTGTGAAGGACAATGAAAAGCAGGAGTTCGCCATGCGCCCCTTGATTACGGGCGAGCTGAAATCACAAAAAGAAATAGATAGCATTACAGCATATCTTTTTAACAACCTGCCTTTTTACGAGAATCTGATCTATAACAAAGAGAGTAGAACCTTGCGCACCATCATGTATATGGACAAGGACATCGTAAATACCTCCGTAAGGAAAGATTTTATCCTACAGGACATGAGTACGCTCGTGCAAAATTTTGAGGATGAAACTGGGCTCGACGTACGTATTTCCGGAATGCCCTATGTACGTACTATGAACTCCCAGAACATTATCGACGAAATCGGTAAATTCATTTTGGCGGCACTCGGGGTTACTTCCTTGATCTTCTTCTTTTTCTTTAGAAGTGTAAGGGCTACCGTAATTTCGATGTGCGTCGTCATCATCGGGGTCATGTGGGCCTTTGGTTTATTGGGCCTACTACAGTACGAAATAACCGTGCTCACTGCACTGATACCTCCCCTGATCATCGTCATCGGTATTCCGAATTGCATTTTCTTGATCAACAAATACCAACAGGAAGTCAAAAAACACGGTAATCAAGCATTATCACTACAACGTGTAATCGCCAAAATTGGCAACGCTACCTTGATGACCAATATTACCACCGCATCAGGCTTTGCGACTTTTATCATTACCGACAGTACGTTGTTGAAAGAATTCGGTATCGTAGCCTCCATCAACATTTTGGGGATATTCATTTTATCACTGCTCATCATACCCATCGTTTACAGTTTTATGCCGTTGCCTAAAACGAAGCACTTGAAACATTTGAACAAAAAATGGATCGATGCTTTTGTGAGTTGGATGGAAGGAATCGTTAGGCACCGAAGAATATCGGTCTATGTGGTATCGGTAGCACTTTTGGTGCTGAGCGTCATCGGTATATATCAAATAAAAATATCGGGCAGCCCTATCGAGGATATGCCAAAGAATGCCGAATTTTTTCATGATATCCGATTTTTTGAAAAAGAGTTCAAAGGGATTATGCCCGTGGAAATTGTAGTAGATACCAAAACTCCAAAAGGGGTGCTTAAGCCTGTCACCTTGAAAAGAATGAACCAATTGGATGAAGTAATCGAGGATATTCCAGAACTATCTTCCCCGGTTTCCGTGGTAAATCTGGTGAAATATTCAAAGCAGGCCTTTTACAACGGGTTACCGAAATACTATCAACTCCCCACCAGTCAAGAAAATACATTCATTATGGATGTCGCCCGTAAATCTTCGGGCAACAGTAATTTATTAAAAACATTTGTAGATAGTACAGGCCAAACTGCGAGAATTACCACGTTTATGCGTGATGTAAATACCTCAAGGATGGAAGAGATCGAGGCCCGTTTACTGGAACATATCGCAAAAATATTTCCTGCCGAACGCTACACCGTATACATGACGGGGAGCGCACTGTTATTCTTAAAAGGAACCAAGTATTTGGTAAAGAACCTGATCATGTCATTGGCGTTGGCCATCGGTTTGATCGCCCTTTTTATGGCCTACTTGTTCCGCTCTTTTAGGATGATCATTATTTCCTTGATCCCCAATCTTCTGCCCCTCATCATCACAGCAGGAATTATGGGTTTCGTAGGGGTACCGATCAAACCTTCGACCATTCTAGTTTTTAGCATTGCCTTCGGTATTTCTGTTGACGATACCATTCACTTTTTAGCAAAATATAGGCAGGAGCTGACGGCCAATAACTGGCGTATCGAAAAATCGGTATATAATGCCCTGCGCGAAACGGGTGTGAGCATGTTCTATACCTCGATCGTATTATTCTTCGGATTTTCGGTCTTCGTGATTTCCAATTTTGGGGGTACGGTGGCCTTGGGCTCCTTGGTTTCGGCCACGCTTCTTTTGGCGATGCTGGCTAACCTTATCCTTTTGCCCTCATTATTGCTCTCTCTGGAAAAAAGCATTGCGAATAAGAAGACACTCAAAAAACCACAAATCGATATTCTTCCGGAAGACGAGAACAACCACTAGAGCGTATACGCTTTTCGTTGGGTATTAATGCTTGGTCAAACTCCATACTTTTGTACAAAATCCTATCTTTGAACTTTAATTTACAATTCAATCAGCATGCGGTCAGCAACGATAAAAGATCTACTAGCGAGTAAACCATTACTTCAGGAAATAACGATTAAAGGATGGGTGCGTACCTTCAGAAGCAATCGCTTTATAGCACTGAACGATGGATCTACCTTACATACCATACAATGTGTGGTCGATTTTGAACAGTTCGACGAAGCGCTTTTGAAAAACGTAAATACCGGTGCCGCCCTTAAAGTAACCGGAGCACTGGTCGAAAGTCAAGGCAGGGGCCAATCGGTTGAAATCCAGGTCACGGATTTGGAAGTTTTAGGTATAGCGGACCCTGAGGAGTATCC
>JBARCC010000584.1:0-1867 GCA_049793635.1 Maribacter sp.
GCTGTGAGGGGCGAAAAAAACGTAAACGGCTGTAGGGTAGGGGATTGGCTTGGAACCATAAGCGTTATTATGTAAAGTAGGGACATATTGAGCCTTTTGAATAGAATCAAAAAATTCCAAGGATTAGCAGAGATTTTCTAAATGTTATTGAACTTAGCAGTTGCAAAATAAATTAGGGGTAATTAGGGTTTCTATTTGTATAAATCACCTCGTTCTTTACAATGGTCTTCTACGACTTTGACCCATTTTTCATACCAATACCAAGCTTTTGCCACCTGTGTTCCATATCCCTGTTCCTTAAAATTGATATTTTTAGATTTCCATAGTTGTGTATGCTGGTGCATACCAAATTTTGGATAATCCTTTTTCATCAATTTTACAATTTCACTTGGTAGAAATTTTGGTTTTTCTTGTTCCTTTATGAGTATGTATTCTTTATTAAGCTTCTCGGCTTCAGGTGAATTCGCTGGAAGAAATTCTATTACTTTATCAGCTTGCCCTTTATGGTTTACAGATTTTGGAACATATAAGACTCTGTAGGAGTATCTCATATCGTTATATTCAACTTCAGAAATGCTCTCATCGAAATTGTTGATGAAGCTCGCAATATTTTTAGGTAAATCCTTGAATTCTTTTAATTGATTTGCATGGGCTTCGTCAATTGATGAGAATTGCAAGGAAAAGGATAGATGCTTATCAATACCTAGTTTTTCGTCAAAAAGGCTTTTAATAAATTCATTATAATTTAAACAACAAGCTTGAAATCTAGCGCTTAAATAATCATCAATTTTTGTTGTCATTTGATGTTCTATTTCATGCCTCAGACCAATGAGGAATTTTAAGTTTGATTTAGCTACTTTATCAATGGGACATTTATCATTGTTTAAGCAAGTTTCCAACTCCCAATGTTTATAAGCCCCCTTTTTTGTTCTATGAAATTTTTTTCTATTAATCCCCTGGTCGTGATACCTATATTCTATTTTATTGGCCCTATAATATGCGTGTAATAAATATGTCCAAGCAATATTTGAAAGAACAATAAAACTTTCAGATTTGAACTGAATATTCGGGTTGTTAAAAATTTGAACAGCAGTTAGCATTGCCTCTCTAGACTTCGTAAGAAGTTCGGTTTTAATTGATCCTATTTTTCTTGCCATTGGAATTTTTACTCAAAATACACATAATCGTTTTTCAATTCAAAGCTATTGCGTGGCTATTTGAAATTACCCTATTATGAAAGTCAACTCTTAATTTTCGAGAAAAAGGATAGAATACTATCATAACAACATCTACACAAAGTTAAGCACGTAAAATATTCCCATCAAAAGACTACGGCATAAACCGGTCGTGCCTCCCTATTTATTCCGTTTCCTATTTGAGCTGAAATTTTCCTACCACTTGGGATTGCGCAAATATTGTTCAATCTAAAATCATTTAAAATGAGAAAAATGACCACTTACAAGGATTTCGTAGGAGAACTTACGGCTAACTACAGACGAACCACAAGACCGACCGTACAAATAACACACTCAAAGGTCGCGGCCGATTTTATAAGGCCATATTTCGATTATGTAATGGACGACCATGAGGAGGCCAAGGTGATACATGTCAACCATGAGAATATGATTGTGAACGTGCATCATGTCAGCTCGGGAACCGATACCGCAACTTTGATACCGGTCAAGACCATAATCAGGGATGCGATACTCATTAAGACAACTGGGATTATCCTGGTGCATAATCATCCTAGTGGCCAGACCAGATTTTCAAAGGCCGACATTGACATTAGTAAAAAGGTTGAAACCGCCTGTAGCTACTTTGATATAAGGTTTTTGGATAGTATGATACTAACTAGGGAAACCTATAG
>JBARCC010000585.1:0-2660 GCA_049793635.1 Maribacter sp.
ACTATCGGTAGATTTGTAAATGCCAGAATTCTTGCCGCCAGACTCCATGGTCCATGGATAACGACGATGCTCCCACATGGCCGCAAAGAGTATGGCAGGGTTGGTCATGTCCATGGAAAGGGAGGAAGCCCCTGTGTTGTTATCTACAAATAGTACATTTTCCCATGTTTCACCACCGTCTGTAGATTTATAGATGCCCCGCTGTGCAGATGGTCCATATTGCGCACCCTGTGCCGCTACATATACTACATTTGGATTGGATGGATCAATGATTACATCTGAAATATGTCTGGACTCATCAAGGCCCATATGTTCCCATGTTTTGCCGGCATCCGTAGATTTATAAATACCATCTCCCATTGAAGTCATTACACCTCTCGCGGCGTGCTCCCCCATCCCTGCAAATATGATATTGGGATTGCTTTCGGAAACTGTAATGGCTCCAACGGTTGCGGTATTTAAAAATCCGTCAGATATATTGTTCCATGTAATACCGTCGTCCGTGGTTTTCCAAATGCCACCGCCCACGGTGCCCATATAATAGGTCATGGGTTGTCCAACGACCCCCGATGAGGCGACACTTCTACCGCCCCTGAACGGACCAATATTTCGCCATTGTAGCCCGGTAAAAAGTGAATCCTCGATTTTGACGGTCGGTTCGGTCGATTTGTTTTTCCTTTTTTGGGAAGTAAGGCCGATAGGGGCAATAAGTAAAAAAAGGAGTAGAAGCCGGATGGTTTTCATGGTCGTGGTCATTTTATGAATTAATGCCCATGAAGATACTAAAAGCAGACAGCATGTTAATTATAGTTAAAACAATAATATTATTTGGAACAATCGTTCTATTATTTTTATTTTCGTATTGGAATGAGTATTCCAAAATAATAATTAATTTTAATTTATTTATAATGAAGAGATTAGAGAATAAAGTTGCGGTCATTACTGGTGCAACAAGTGGAATGGGACTGGAGACGGCCAAACTTTTTTTGAAGGAAGGCGCCAAGGTAGTTCTTACGGGTAGAAGTCAGGAAAAACTGGATGCTTTGAAGCAGGAACTGCATGGCGATTATTTATTGGTGAAAGCAGAGGCCTCTAGCGTTCAAGATAGTCGAACCTTAATTAAAAAGACAGTAGACGCCTTTGGTAACATCGATGTACTCTTTTTGAATGCCGGGATATTTAGAATAGAAACGGTAGATGCCTTAACGGAAGAAATTTTTGATGAGGTGTATAACATCAATGTACGTGGACCTTTGTTTACGGTTCAAGCGGCCCATGAATATTTTAATCAAGGGGCGAGTATCATTTTCAATACCTCCGTTACCAATGTCAAGGGGTTTTCAGGTATGGCTGCCTATGCATCGAGTAAAGCGGCATTACGTTCTTTAACCAGAACATTGGCGGCTGAATATGGGCCAAAGGGTATACGGGTAAATAGTATTTCACCAGGGCCTATCGATACTCCCATCTATGGAAAACATAATGTTCCCCAAGAAAACATCGATCAATTGGCGTCCAGTTTTCCATCATTGATTAGTTTGGGGAGGTTTGGGAATTCAGATGAAATCGCCAATACGGCATTATTCCTGGCCTCATCTGAAAGTAGTTACATTACGGGTGCTGAAATACCGGTTGATGGCGGATTTGCCCAAGTATAGTATTTTTAAATACCTTTGGTCATAGTTATCCAATTATGCCACGTACAAAGCAATTCAATAAGCAAGAAGTATTGAAAATGGCGATGGAACTCTTTTGGGAAAAAGGGTTCCATGCCACTTCAATCAATGATCTTGTAGCGCATTTGGGAATCAATAGGGCCAGTATTTATGATACCTATGGTGGAAAACAAGAATTATTCAATAGTGCTTTTGACCAGTATCAACTAATCAGTCGTAAGACGCTTGATGATTTATTGACCGCTGAGGTGACAGTAAAACAGGGGTTTTTGAACCTTTTCCATCTTGCCATTCAACAAGCCCTTACCGATGATTGCCATAAGGGATGCTTTGTAGTCAATACGATAACGGAGCTTGTTCCCGGAGATGCCGTAATTGAACACAAGTTAATGGAGAATTCCGCTACGGTTGAACATGTTTTTGCCGACTACATTCAAAAAGGAATCGAAAATGGTGAATTGAACATCGCTAAAAACCCAAAAGTATTGGCTTCTACCATCTTTGCCCTCTACAGTGGGCTTATGGTTTTGGCAAAAATTGAACAAAACGAAACCAAGCTTAAGGATGTCGTAGCTACCGGACTTTCTGTGTTGGATTAATTTTTTTTGGCTACTACTCTTGCCCTCCCTTGCGCTCGGGAGTTCTAGGTTCGGGCCATTCCGTTTTTTCTCCGGTTCTTGGGTTAATACCCAAAACCGCCTTTTCACGCGATGTCCTATTTGGGTCTTCACTGGCCATATAGGTTAGTATGGCCGTAAGAATGGCATTGTTTCGAACATCATCGAATACAATTTTGTCATAGGTGTCCAAATTGGTATGCCAAGTATAATTCCAATAATCCCAGCTTAAGGAGCTTAAGGAAAATGCAGGGGCACCTGCAGCTACAAATGAAGCATAATCCGATCCGCCACGCCCTGGTGAACCCGGAAAAGTGGTCTCGATTTCATTTTTATACGTTTCAGGAACCGCTTCCAACCAACGCCC
>JBARCC010000586.1:0-3553 GCA_049793635.1 Maribacter sp.
GGCTTGGGCGTGCAGCCCTCAAACACCGATTTACATGACGTTTCACCGTATAGAGTTTACCTGGTTTCACTACAGCCTAACTGTACTTGCTTTCTGTTGCACTTGTCCTCACTTTTCAGTGGACGGGCGTTACCCGCTATACCGCACTATGGTGTCCGGACTTTCCTCGTTCCGATAGATCGAAACGCGATAAGGTGGCCTGCTCGTCGCAAATGTACTGTAATTGTTGATAACTAAAGATGATCTCCACCCTTAATTCACCCCAAAATAAACCGCTATAATTATATTTGTGACAGCTTAAATCAACCTGATATTTTGGAACCCTTTATTGTATCGGCCCGTAAGTATAGACCCCAAACCTTCAAGGATGTTGTGGGGCAGGAGGCCATTACCAATACGCTTCAGAATGCCATTGACCAAAATCATTTAGCGCAAGCGCTATTGTTCTGTGGTCCTCGGGGAGTCGGAAAAACCACCTGTGCCCGTATTTTGGCCAAACAAATCAATTCAGATGGTACCGAGAAAGAGGATGAGGATTTTGCCTTCAATATTTTTGAGTTGGACGCTGCTTCCAATAATTCGGTCGACGATATCCGTAATTTAATCGATCAGGTACGTATACCGCCCCAAGTAGGAAATTACAAAGTATACATCATCGATGAGGTGCACATGTTGTCCCAATCTGCGTTTAACGCATTCTTAAAAACGCTTGAGGAACCACCGAAACATGCCATTTTTATTTTGGCAACGACCGAAAAACATAAAATCATCCCTACCATTCTTTCCAGATGCCAAATATTCGATTTTAAGCGCATCACCGTTAAAGACGCCGCCGAATATTTGAAATATATCGCCGAGGAACAAGGGGTGAATGCCGAGGATGACGCCTTGCACATTATTGCTCAAAAAGCGGATGGTGCCATGCGCGATGCGCTTTCCATCTTTGATCGGGTCGTCAGTTTTTCGGGGTCTGAATTGACCCGTAAAGCCGTGACCGAAAATTTGAACGTGCTCGATTACGACACGTATTTCGAAGCAACGCACCTCATCATGGCGCATGATATCCCGAAGCTATTGCTTCTCTTCAACAAAACCTTGGCCTTAGGTTTTGACGGGCACCATTTTATCTCCGGTCTGGCGTCGCATTTTAGGGACTTGATGGTCTGTCAACACCCAGACACCATACTGTTATTGGAGGTGGGCGAAGCGGCTCAACAACTGTATAGGGACCAAAGTAAAAAAACAACCACCTCGTTTCTGTTGCGTGGTTTGGATATCGCCAATGACTGTGACCTTAAGTACAAGACCAGTAAAAATCAACGGCTTCTTGTAGAACTTACCCTAATGAAACTTGCCTCTATCGATTTTGATGGAGAAAAAAAAAATCCTGAATCGGTAGCGCTCCACAACAAGACCATTGACTTCATCGCCCCTGCCGCCTTCTATACACAGGGTTCGAAAGTCGCCAAAATCGAGGGGATCGATACCACGAATAACGAAGATGTTCCTGCCCCATTACATCCTTCAGAACCCATTGAACACCCTTCTACGGAAACTAATCAATCCACAGTAAGCGCTCAGCCACAGTCGAGTGAACCTGTAATTAATGCTATGGCTCAAAAAAATGAGGTAGTCACTGCCTTATCCGAACCTGAACCTGAACCTGAACCTGAACCTGAACGAAAAAAAATAAATATCTCCGTTCCCAACAAACGTGTTTCAGGATTATCGATTTCGAGCTTAAAGGCAAAAAAAGAGCACGAACTCAACAAGATCGAAGTCATTATAGATGCGGATAATTTACCCAAAAGTGCGTTTACGGTAGAGGAACTTAGAACGCATTGGGCGGCTTTTGTTCAGCAAATAGACGATAAAGGCCAAAAAATACTAGCATCAAACCTTAATACCGACCTCCCTAAGTTAAAAGAGGATTTTACGATACATATTGAATTGCCCAATGGTACCATGAAAAAGGAAATTGAACGGGAACAATTTGAGTTGATGGAATATTTAAGGGCCAAGTTGGACAACCATTTTATACAATTGGAAATTACCGTCAACGAGAAAAGTGCTAAAAAATTCGCTTTTACCCCAGAAGAAAAATATGAGAAACTACGGGAGAAAAACCCTGTCATCGATGTGTTACGGAAAGCGTTTGACCTCGACTTATAAATTGCGTTTTAAACGAAAACCAAAAGTGAATAACACTACTGAAATAATCAATAGCCCGAATGCCTCTCTCCCCAATTCGACCGTTTCAACAGTTCCATCGTTCAAGTCAAAGCCTTGAAAATCGGTTGGATATAATAGTAAAAATCCAATAAAACAGAGTATCCCTATTCCTAAAAGTACATTTGAAGGCACTTTTTTGAGTGCAAATGCGAGTGAAATCAATGCAGCTGCCATATAAATTATAATCCATAACCAGGCATCAGGGTCATTGTACTGCACTATGGCGCCTACTGAAAACAACAGCGCGAACAGATACCCCAATCCTTTAAAAAATGAATTCATCGTACTTTTAGTGTATTAGGTGGTTTTCGATATGCTGACGCACTTCGATTGCATCGATGGTATCCTTAGCTATTCCTTCCTTAAAGTTGCTTATGAAAATTGGATGATCTTCTTTATCGCCTGTCAAACGACCATGTGAGCCCTTGATCAAACTAGCATCCAAGGGAATGATATCCATTACGGTTCTAAAACCAAGTTTTTTCTTTAACAATTTACCGACCACTTTTGCCATGACCCACTTATCTTTTGGGTCCGTTAGCATTTCTACGGGATCATACCCTGGTTTTTTATGAATATCCACCATTCTGGCATAATCGGGGGCAACCCTTTCATCTTCCCAAAAATAATAGGTAAACCAAGAATCCCGATCGGCGATTACCACCATATCCCCACAGCGCTCATGCGCTAGATGACGCGTTTCCAATGCGCTCCCATAAAGTACCTCTTCGACACCTTCCACTTCAGAAATTAACTTGGCAAGTGCTATGGTCTCTTCGGGATTCTTACAGTATACATGTGCAATTTGATGGTCGGCCACCGCAAAAGCCTTGCTTGCACCAGCATCCAAAACTTCTAGCCCCCGTTCTTCACGGATGGCCAAGTACCCATTAGTCCTCAATACCCTATTGAGATGAATAGGACGGTTTACATTGGTGATTCCGTATTCTGAAAGCAGGATAACCCGCGCATCCAATCGTTCATAATACGCCACTACATCTTCAACCACCTTGTCGATTTCCGTTAGGTCCTTGGAAATGATGTTAAAATCGATACCATACCGCTGTAAGTTATAATCTAGATGCGGTAAGTATATTAGCGTGAGATCGGGATGATGCGCCTTATCGGTGAGGATGGCCGCATCCGCAATCCATTTTGAGGAATTGATGGTGGTCTTGGGACCCCAAAATTCAAATAGGGGAAACGTACCGAGCTCTTGTTGCATGTTGTCCCGAAGCGCTGCCGGGTGTGAATAGATATCCGGAATCTTTCTACCATCGGCCAAATAATTGGGCCTTGGAGTGATGCTGTAGTCAACATT
>JBARCC010000587.1:0-3244 GCA_049793635.1 Maribacter sp.
AAGTGTTTTTTGTTTAAACGCTAGTTTAGAATTCGGTTATATTGTGATCAGTTGCCCAGTAAACCAATAGTTCATAACTCGTTCAAGGAATCGGGCAGGGCGGTTTTTTCATATTGATTATGAATAGTGATGATTGCAAGGCCAAAAAGTACGGCCGCTACGATCAACACGGTACTGATCAATCCACTTACCCCGAAAGACATTCGAATTAAAATGGTAGAGATGATAAAACCGGAATTCCGAATTATTTTATGAAACTGGTGGGTGTAAAAGAAGGAAATTAAGAGCAACACCACATCTACCAAAATCAGGACCGTAAAGAATTGGTCGAAGAATAAGTTGTTGATGCCTTCAAATTCGGGCAGTTCGTCGGCTGAAAATGAAATTCCCATAGACCAATTGATAAAGGTGTACAAAGCTATGAGCAAGAAAAGCGGTACTAAAATCACTGCAATAGCTTTTTTTTTGGCAACGAAACGCTCGATGGTATCGTTCATATCGGTCTGTTTTTTATACTTCTGTTTTCCTTGTCGCTGAAATAGATAAATCAGATAAAACAGCAGAAGCGAGGCTACCAAGTCATACGTGAATTGAAGATCGCCTTTTACCTCGAACCAGTTTGAAGTAAGTTCTAAAGCGGAAAGGTCTTTGAATAATTTACGGATGATAATAAGGGTAATGATTTCGTATTGCTTTATGATGTAGGTGGTAAAGGATTTCGGCAGGTAATAGATCAAAAGGTACACTTCGTAAATCAGGATAAACGAAAAAGGGGTATACGCCGCAGAAATTGGGTTGTTCAGTAATTCTGAAGTGAACCGAAAAGGTATAAAATCGAATTTCAGCATATAAATCAATGCCAGATGTATGAAAAAACTGAACAATGCAATTTTGAGAATAATTTTCTCTGCGTGTATTCTTGTTTTTTCAGAAAGTAGGAAATCGAACAAGTAAGGTACCAGTTTCTTTTTAATAGCCATTTGTTGCAATAGCGAACTCAATATGAAGCACCCAGTTCGCTTTTTTGTTTTAAGTTAAGGATTATCGCGATGGCGTACAATATCAAAATGAATTTTAATGCTAATTATATAGTTCTATCCGTTTCAAGTAGTTTTTCACGTTCCTAAAATGAGTTGAGTAAAACCAATCGCGTGTTTTGATAAAGCCCCGGCTTGTGTCATTGGTATGCGTAGCTGTTTTCGAATTTGAGAGGATGCATGTACAAAATAGAGCTAGGCCAAATGTACGTGGGGTTTTAAATAGTGAAGGGAAACCTATCTGAATGAGGTACTTTCGTAAAAATTAAGTTAGAAATGCCAGGTAAACTCCTTTTTATTTATAATGCCAATAGCGATAACGGTAGTCAGTTGCTCGATTTTGCGCACAAAATGTTGAGTCCGGCTACCTATGACTGCAATCTTTGCTCATTAACATTCGGTAGGTTTACCGAGAAACGGCAATGGAAAGTGTTTCGGAAAAAATTGAAATCTGACGGTCATGCGCTTTCTTTTTTGCATAAAGACGAGTTTCAAAACAGGTATAAAAGTAAATTTGGTCACGCGTTTACCTTTCCGATTATTTTGATGGAGACCGATTATGATTTGGAAGTGCTCGTGTCGGCTGAAAGCTTAGATAAAATGGGTACGTTGGAGGAGTTGATTGCTAAGATACAGTTCAGCCTAGAGGGAATTTAGGGATTCCGAAATAGTGGAATAGACGCTGAAAAGTGAGCGTATTTTTTTTAACCATTAACCCTCGCACTGAGCGTAGCCGAAGTGATTAACCCTTCAATTCCGATTAGCTTCGAAAAAGCGTTCATTAATGCCATTGATATAATCCAAGAGTTCATCACGACCACTGCGATGGCTCGAACTGGTAATAAAATGGGGTGGAGCTTCCTCCCACATGTCCGACAACAATCGATCAAGATACCGTTGCACGTCACGCTCTATTGCCTTCGGTTTTAATTTATCGGCTTTGGTAAACACGATGGCAAAGGGAATGCCGTTTTCACCCATCCACTGCATAAATTCAAGATCTATAGGTTGTGGATCGTGCCTAATGTCTACAAGAATGAAGGAACAGACGAGCTGTTCGCGCTGTAAAAAGTAATTGGTAATGTATTTTTGAAAGGTATTTTTATCCCTTTTTGAGACGCGTGCATACCCATACCCCGGTAAATCGACCAGAAACCAATTTTCGTTAATTTTAAAATGGTTGATCAGTTGGGTCTTTCCCGGTCTGCCAGAGGTTTTGGCCAAACTTTTGCGTTCGGTGAGCATGTTGATCAGCGAAGATTTACCAACATTGGATCGCCCGATAAAAGCGTATTCGGGGATAGGTTCATTGGGACATTTGGCAACTTCTGAATTGCTCATTACAAAGTTGGCCGAGGTTATCTTCATCGGTTAGCATCTTTAAAAATTATTTTTTTCCAACCAAGTGTATAGAATGGTGTTGAATTCCTTTGGATGCTCCATCATGGGTGCATGGCCGCACTTATCGATCCAAAATAAATCGGAATTGGGAAGTAGCTCATCAAAAAGTTCCGCGACATCGGGGGGTGTAACACTATCGTTTTTGCCCCATATGATACAGGTAGGAGTTTTCATTTTTGGAAGGTCTTGTGCCATATTATGCCGTATGGCACTTTTTGCGATGGCAAGTGTCTTTACCAATTTTATGCGATCGTTCACCGTAGCGAAGACTTCATCTACGATTTCCTTGGTCGCTACTTCCGGATCATAGAAAACATCTTGGGCCTTTTTCTTGATGAACTCATAATCCCCACGTTTTGGGTATCCGTCTCCCATTGCACTTTCGTACAGGCCAGAACTACCGGTAATAACGAGGGCTTTTACCTTACTTGGGTACATTTTGGTGTGCAATAAACCAATATGCCCACCAAGGGAATTCCCTAGCAGAATTACATCCTCCAACGCTTTGTGTTCAATGAATTTCTTAAGGTACTTGGCGAAATTCTTTACCGTAGTTTGAAGCATCGGCATGGCATAGAGCGGTAATTCTGGGATAAGTACTTTGTATCCTTTGGGAGGAAAAAAGGAGGTGACCCCTTCAAAATTGCTGAGCCCGCCCATAAGACCATGCAGAATGATAATGGGTTTCCCTTCTCCTTTTTCTATATACTTAAACTTACCGTCTTTGATTAAATCGTTTTCCATGCATTCTGCTCATCATAATTGCCCAAATATAGGTAATTACCGAGAATAGCAAGCTACTCTTT
>JBARCC010000588.1:0-4196 GCA_049793635.1 Maribacter sp.
CACCTCGACCGCGCAGCTCGCTTGCACATTCTTGGGGACATTACCGCAGGTATCGCACACGAATTCAATACCCCGTTGGCCCAGATTCTGGGTTTTGCCGACTTATTGCAGGATCGTATGACCGATGAGAATGCGAAACGGGACCTAAAAAAAATTATGGATAACGCTATTTTCAGTCGTGAAATCGTAAAAAAACTCATGTTTTTTACGTGTGAGATGCCACAGGAAATGAAGTCCGTAAAATTAAATCCGGTGATAGATGATGTATTGAATTTGCTAACCCCATCATTACGTGAAAAAAAAATAAACCTTACCAAATCGTTCAGTAACGAATCTATGGAGCTTCGTGCCGATATCATTCAATTGACACAGGTTTTGTTCAATTTAATAATGAATGCGGCCTACTACTCCCCTGTGGGAGGAACGATAGATGTTTCAGTGACGGAAAAGGAGAAAAAGATTCGAATTCGTATTTCTGATGAAGGAGCGGGTATTGACCCAGAACTTGAGGATAAGGTATTCGAGCCCTTTTTTACGACTAAACCCATAGGGGAAGGCTCTGGCTTGGGGCTGAGCGTAGTTCATGGCATCATAAGTAGTCATAAAGGCAGCATTTGTCATAAATCAAATACGCCGAAAGGAACTATCTTTATTGTTGATTTCCCTAAAACATAGGTATGGCCTTGCGTAAAGAGAATATTCTTATTGTTGATGATGATATCGATATCCTTGAGTTGTTGCACCGTCACCTGACCGGTATGGAATTTCACACCTACAAGGCCGTTTCGGTCAAGGAAGCGCTTTTCATAATTAAGGATACCTTTATTGATCTGCTGATTACGGATATTCAGATGCCAGAGGTAGACGGTCTTCAATTATTAAAATACACGAACGAGCGTTACCCAGAAATGCCAAAACTTGTCGTCACGGGATATGCCTCTGTCGATGGTGCTTTGGAGGTGATGAAATCGGGAGCGATCGACTATTTATCCAAACCCTTTACGAAGGCGGAACTCAAACAAAGCGTATTGAAAGCGTTTGCGCATGGAGCCAAGCGAAAGCCACCAACGCTAAAAAGAGAACCCGTAACCAATAGCTATTCATCAGATATGGTGGGCGTTTCGAAGGCCTTCCAAAACGTTATAAGGATAATTGATCGTGTCAAGGACAATAAAGCGACCGTATTGATCAACGGTGAAAGTGGTACTGGAAAGGAATTGGTGGCACGTGCGGTACATTATTCGGGTAAATTTTCCCGAGCACCGTTTATTGCGGTCAACTGCGGGGCAATACCTGAAAACCTTCAAGAAGCTGAACTTTTTGGGTATACGAAGGGAGCCTTTACGGGAGCGAACGAAAACCGTAATGGGTTCTTTCAGGCGGCCCAAGGGGGAACGTTGTTCTTGGATGAGATAGGCACAGCCTCATTAGCCGTACAGGCGAAACTGCTACGTGCGCTGCAGGAGAAGGAAATTACCAAGGTGGGCTCTCAAAAACCCGAGCAAGTAGATATCAGGATTATCGCTGCCACGAATGCAGACCTGTTGGAAGGTATCAAAAATAAAAACTTTAGGGAAGACCTCTATTACCGCCTTACGGTCGTTGAGATTACGGTACCACCGCTGAGGGACCGTACCACCGATATCCCGTTATTGGTTGAAAAATTTTTAAAAAAATACGGTATCGAATACAAAGACCGTTTATTGGGCATCACCCCCGAAGCCTTGCGAATTTTAGAACGATACCCTTGGCCGGGCAACATTAGGGAGCTCGAGAATATTGTTCAGCGTATGGTAATCATGTCAGACGGAATGATCGATGTGAAAGACCTACCCGAGTTCCTTAAATTCCAGATCGAATTTCCCACGCCCGGTTTCGTATCGCTTCGTGAAATGGAAAAAGAGTACGTGAAACGCGTTTTGTTGCATACAAAGGGAAACAAAACAGAAGCGGCCGAAATACTTCAAATAGACCGCAAGACCTTACGCTCCAAATTAGACTGAACTATTCGGGTAAATGCTACCCATCTGGGGAAATTTTCCTCAATCCCAAAAATTCATAGTAAACACAAAAAGAATGCATATATACTGATTTTCAGTTAGTTATGTTTATTTCTCTTCTTATGTAAAAATTAGGGTATCCTATTTGCATTATAGAATATGGTATGCAAAATATAAAAGGCAAAGTTCTTTTTACGACCTGTAGCGCTCGTGAAAAAATGGATTTGACAAGTATATGAGTTGCTTGGAAAACCTGACACAGAGGCAAAAAAGCAAAATTGGTAATGCCAAAAGATAGCGGTAAATGAAATACGGTAATCTCATATTTGAAAAAAAAGAATTCTCGATGATCAAAAATTATCGGGCAGATCGATATCCTTTAGAGGATTATGCGCACAAAAATCTCTTGGAGCTGCTAGATGTGAATATGTCGACCGCCTTACTTTTCAATGCCGATGAACTACCGTCGGATAGTGTACGCATGTATTCGCTGGTAACCGTTTCGATTACCACTAAGTGGAGCGAGACTTTTCAATTGGTAGCCCCTTTTGAGGCGAATACCAAGAAGAACAAAGTATCGGTTATCAGTAGTTTAGGAGCTACGGTTATTGGCCTTTCTGAGAACGATACCGTTCTCTACGGTTTGCCCGGTAATAGGCTTTCACTTAACATTTCTGAGGTGAAACAGATGCGTAAAGGACAGGGGTCGAATACCTCTGAAATAAATAAAATGATGAAATTAAAATAGTTGAATTTTTTATGAACTCTAAATATATAATTATGATTAAATATGCAATTGCCCTATTATGTTCGGTAAGCATGCTTCATGCCCAAACCGATTCTAGATCGTCCTCTGACCCAGTCAACGTAGGCGATGTCTTCGAAATCGGTAAACCCGAAACGAACACGTACCAACATATCGATTTTCCGCGTGCGAATTTTATCATCAAAAGAGGTGGTATCGCAAACTATAAGCGCGCAGAAGGCGAAGTTGTAGTAGTTACCTCTGTCAAGGAAAAGAAAGATGGTACTACCCAAGTAACAATTAAGCGCAAAGACGGAGGCCGATTTTTCGGAAGTCATACCTACGTTTCTGCCAATGTACAAGAAGCTGTAGCGTCTGGCGAATTACAGGCGAAGTAGCTCGATGAAGGAAATCCACCTGTCACTATTCCATCCTATTGCCCAGAGATAGGATATGGTCAGGTGGATTTGTCTTTTCCAACCGAAAGCTTCAATGCATTCGGGGAGAATTGATGTCCAATGCATGTCGTTTAGGAATTAAAATGATTCCTTCTCAATAAAAAGTAGGTTCTTTCACCTGATAAGGTCTAAAGCTTTAAAATCAGAAATATGTTCTCAAAACTCACTATTCTACAACGGATACAGGTAGGTCTGGTACTTGCCATGGCATTTTTATTGGTCTTGGGTTCCTATAGATTGGATAAAAAGCATTTTTCGACGGTGCAGCATACGGTAAATTCAGTGTACAAAGATCGGGTAGTCGTGCAAGACGTTATCTATCGATTAAGCAATATAGTGCACACGAAAGAACTTCGCATCTGGCTGGGGAACGATGTCGGGCCCATCGAAACGGAAAACAAAAAGGCAGAACAATTATTGGAAGATTTTCAAGCCACATCGCTTACCCGTGAGGAGCATGGGGTACTCTCCGAACTTAAAACGAATTTTGAAGGATTTAAAGCGGATGAAAAAAAGATTTTTAGTGCAAGGGATACCATTGAAGAGCGTGTTGCAAATACTGCAAAAAGCACATTGCGAAAGATGCATCAAAATTTGAATATCCTTGCCGAAATCCAACTAGAAGAAAGTAAGACATTGACACAGCTTTCCAATAAATCTTTAGGGATGAACATATTGTTGTCGAAGCTAGAGGTTAGTTTTTTGATCATCATCGGACTCTCGATGCTCCTCTTAATTTTTTATCCTTCGAAATCAGAATAGCTATTAGTTGAAAATGGTGCTTGTAGGTTGAACCTGATGTACCCTAAAACGGAGCAGTTATTTTTTTAGTGATGATGAAGTGAAAAGGTTTGGGATACCCCTGAACCTTTACCTTAGTATGGTTTAATTCAAAAATTTCTTTGATACGCGTTCTACATGAAATACGAAAATATAGTGATTGAAAAAAGAGATTACGTAATGATCAAACGCCTATTGAACCTGTCTGAGTAC
>JBARCC010000589.1:0-3313 GCA_049793635.1 Maribacter sp.
TAATCGTCACCGTTGCCGTGTCGCAGGTGGTGCCGTCGGCTTCACAAACCGTGTACTCGAAGGTATCGGTGCCCTCGAAGCCGTCGTTCGGGGTATAGGTGACCGTATCGTCGGTGATATCGTCGGGCGTTCCGTTGTCGTTGACGACAAGGGTGCCGTTCGTGGGCTCCGTCGTGGTCAGCGTACCGTCCGTAGGGATTCCGAGGTCATTGTCCAGGATGTCGATGTCCAAAGGCGTATCCACAGGGGTCGAAACGTTGTCGTCGATCACGTCTAAGACATCGTTATTGCCAATAGGATCTAAATAATCTGGGGTACCATCACCATCGCTATCATCGTCAGTAGGATCTCCGTTCATATTTACATCTTCATCAGGCGTAGTAATACCGTCGCCATCGTCATCGAGGTCCCGATAATTTACATCTTCGGTACCATCCGTATCCGGTAAATCGGTTGCCGGATCTTCTATTTCATCATTGACGTCGTATCCGTCATTGACATCCGTACCTTCATAACCATCATCTAGGCCATCACCATCGGTATCCACACCGGTAAACGCTTGATCGGGAATCCCATCAAAATTGAAATCGTTTCCTTCGTTATTGTCAGGCACGAGGTCATTGTCACTATCGTCGTCTAGGTAATCTACCGCGTCGGTACCATCTGTATTCACTGGGGCAACTCCTTGATTACCTGTTCCCTCGTAAGCATCATCAAGACCGTCATTGTCGCTATCGTTTCCACTAGGCGAAATGTAACCTGCTGTCGTTTGCCCTTCAATATTGTCGGGAATACCATCATTATCGCTATCAATATCCCTGTAATCAGGATTTGTATCCGAATCACTGTTTATAGGGGTAAGCCCATCACCTCCATAGGCATTGTCCAAACCATCCCTATTGCCATCTACTCCACTAGGAGCTATATATCCAGCAACAGTTTGCGCTTCAATATTGTCAAGTATGCCATCGTTATCACTGTCAATATCATGAAAATCCGGGATACCATCACCGTCAGTATCAATTGGTGATAGCCCTGCCTCGTAAGCATCGTCTATACCGTTCTGGTCATTATCCCCAATAGGCGGAATGTACCCCTCGGAAGTCTGAGCCTCTACCTTATCCTTGATCCCATCGTTATCGGAATCAAAATCCCTAAAATCAGGATATTGATCTGCATCTGAATTGATAGGAATAATTCCGAAACCAAAGCTGCCTTCATAGGCATCATCAAGTCCGTTTTGATTTGCATCGATTCCTGAAGGAGCTACATAATCTAGATAAGGCTGGGCCTCGATGTTATCTCGAATACCGTCGATATCCGAATCGGGGTCTATATAATCGGGTAAAGCCGCCCGATCGGAATTTATGGGAACAATACCAAAACCGTACGACCCTTCGTACGCATCGTCAAGCCCGTTGCCGTTCGCATCAACACCAGAGAAAGCGACAAAACTAATGGTCCTTTGTGCTTCATAGTTGTCTAAAAGTCCGTCACCGTCAGCATCGATATCCAAATAATTTGGAATACCATCCCCATCCGTATCCGTCGGGTTGGTCGCAGGGTCGTTATCCCCATCTTCGTTAAGGTCTTCTACCACATCTAAAATCCCGTCATCATCATCATCGATGTCAGCCTCATTATTCTCGAATTTAAAATTGAAATTAGGCGGGATTTGTTGTTTGGAATCAAAGGCGAATACTTGCAACGCCAAAGAAATGCAGATAAAAAATGTGATGAACGAACGAAAATAATGAACTATACTTCCGTATTTTTTTATAAAAGTAATGTTACCCATACATGTTTAGTTTTTAACTAATCACCAAGGCATTGTACATCAATTCACTGTAAGAAAGTGGGGCAGTCTTAAAGCTTAAGTGGCTAAGATAAATTATAAATGCTGTAACTCAAATTGTTTTTAGATTATCTCACGCTTTTGAAAGACAACGAACAGTTTGGAACGCTGAAAAGACCCTTACTTCGCTGAAATTCACTCAAAACCGCTGTATTTTAGGTAAAAAAACAGCTTTAAAACGAATTATTGGGCTGAATATGAAGTACGTAGTTTTGTTTTTAGTCAAAGGCCACCTTAGTATTTTCACCTTTTGAAGCTGCCCCTTAAGAATTCAAATTATCTTACTTTTGCACAAATATTTTACATGAGTTTTAAGAAAGAAATTGAGCGTAGAAGAACGTTCGGAATTATTTCTCACCCCGATGCCGGTAAGACCACCTTGACGGAAAAGTTACTGCTTTTTGGGGGCGCCATACAAGAAGCCGGTGCCGTTAAAAACAACAAGATCAAAAAATCGGCTACGAGCGATTTTATGGAAATTGAAAGGCAACGGGGTATTTCGGTCGCCACCTCTGTGCTTGCTTTCATGTACAAGGATAAAAAAATAAACATTTTAGATACCCCGGGCCACAAGGATTTTGCCGAGGACACGTTTCGAACATTAACTGCGGTAGATAGCGTCATCGTGGTCATCGACGTTGCCAAAGGTGTCGAAGAGCAGACCGTTAAATTAGTGGAGGTCTGTAGGATGCGAAAAATACCAATGCTCGTATTCATTAATAAAATGGATAGAGAGGGCCGCGATGCCTTCGATTTATTGGATGAACTAGAACAAAAACTTGGACTTACCGTCACCCCGCTTAGCTTTCCAATCGGTATGGGCTATGACTTTAAAGGCATTTACAATATTTACGAAAAGAATATCAACCTTTTTAGCGGTGGCAACAAAAAACACATCGAAGATACCATTGCGTTTGACGACCTAACCAACCCAGAACTCGAAAAGTTCATCGGTGCTAGAGCGGCAAAAGAATTAAGGGATAATTTAGAGTTGGTGTGGGGCGTATATCCTGCATTCGATAAGGAAGCCTATCTCAAAGGAGACCAACAGCCAGTTTTCTTCGGCTCAGCGTTGAACAACTTCGGGGTGAGGGAGCTATTGGATTGTTTCATTCAGATTGCACCCCCTCCGCGCTCAAAGAATGCCGAGGAACGTCTGGTAGAGGCCAACGAGAAGGATATGACCGGATTTGTCTTTAAAATACATGCGAATATGGACCCGAAACACCGTGACCGGTTGGCGTTCATCAAAATCGTATCGGGCACTTTTGAGCGAAACAAACCCTATTTACATGTACGACACGGTAAAAATCTAAAATTCTCTAGCCCGAATGCATTTTTTGCTGAAAAAAAGGAAATCGTCGATATCTCCTATCCGGGAGACATCGTAGGTCTGCACGATACCGGCAACTTTAAGATTGGCGATACCCTAACCGAAGGGGAGAACCTCCACTACAA
>JBARCC010000590.1:0-6723 GCA_049793635.1 Maribacter sp.
GGGCTCGCCTTCCTTGACCTTTTTAAGGTGCCACCAACAGCTGAGGTGGTAAACGAAGGTGAAGTGGCAGAATGATTGTAATAAAGGGGTTTTGCCTTTAGGCCGCGTTCACCCGTCTTTTCACCCATTTAAGAGCGTTGTCGAATTCAATGAAAAACTTCATGGGTTTTTTGTAGAATAGCTTTTCAATCTTAAAATTGTGCATGTCTATTTCCTTGATGGAAACGATAGCAAAGGCCTTTAAATTTTCTAATTGCTTCAAGTAGTTATAGATGGTAGGGTCAATGGCAAAGGAATTTTTACGCAAACTAATAAAGCCAAAATTTTTATCCCTAAAATGTATTTCCGATATCCCTATGATCTGGTATGCACGTTCCAAGGTCAACGTAGAGCCTTCATCAAAAATAGAGATCATGTAATTCTCAAATACTTGAATTGTACCTATTTCTAATTGGTATTCGCGTACGATTACCTTTTTCTTGGTGGATCCAACTTTCATTCTCGTATGTTATATAATGTGTCTATGACGAAATTAGAGGGAAGTTCAACGACTAGATAAATTATTAGATGAAAAGCGGAATTATCGTGTAACCTGCGATTGGCTGCTTTGGGTTGTGTTTTTTTCTTACACCCCAATGCTGAAGTAAACAAAAAATGGAGTCCGATCGGGACTCCATTTGTACATAAATATCAAGATTTTATTTAGGTTTTTGACGATTCCTCTTCTGCTTTTTCAATTTTAATCGTCAATTCCTCAGTTTTCTTGTCCAAGTCGATGAAAATCGTATCTCCTTCTTTTAATTTAGAATTTACAATTTCTTCCGCCAAGGCGTCTTCGATATATTTTTGAATGGCTCTTTTCAAAGGTCTAGCCCCATACTGCTTATCAAAACCTTTCTCAGCAATGTAATCTTTGGCCTCATCGCTCAAGTTCAATACATAACCGATGTCTTTGATTCTTTTGAACAATTTATCCAGTTCAATATCGATAATCTGATGGATATGCTCCCTTTCCAAAGCGTTGAAGACCACAACATCGTCAATTCTATTCAAGAATTCTGGTGCGAACGCTTTTTTAAGGGCATTCTCGATTACTCCTTTTTGGTGGGAGAATTCCTGAGATTTTTTGGCTGCGGTCCCAAAACCGACCCCTGGGCCAAAATCTTTCAAGTGCCGTGCACCGATATTGGAAGTCATGATGATGATCGTATTTCTAAAATCTATTTTACGTCCAAGACTATCCGTTAAGTACCCATCATCCAAAACTTGAAGTAACATGTTAAATACATCTGGATGCGCTTTCTCAACCTCATCCAAAAGAATTACCGAATAGGGTTTTCTTCTTACCTTTTCGGTCAATTGTCCGCCCTCTTCATATCCTACATATCCCGGAGGTGCTCCGACCAATCTTGAAATGGCGAATTTCTCCATGTATTCGCTCATATCGATACGGATCAAAGCATCTTCGGAGTCGAACAATTCTTTTGCCAAAACCTTCGCCAGTTGTGTCTTCCCAACACCGGTCTGTCCTAAAAAGATAAAGGATCCAATAGGTTTATTCGGGTCTTTTAATCCGGCTCTATTTCGTTGAATGGCTTTTGAAACTTTGGCTACGGCTTCATCTTGCCCGATTACGTTCGACTTAATGAGTTGGGGAAGTTCTGCCAACTTATTACTCTCCGTCTGTGCGATTCTATTGACCGGTATACCGCTCATCATCGATACCACATCGGCAACATTATCTTCGCTTACGGTCTCTTTGTTGAGCTTACTGTCATCCTCCCAACGCTCTTGTGCGATAGCAAGTTCTTTTTCCAGACTTTTTTCGTCGTCACGAAGTTTTGCGGCCTCTTCATATTTCTGCTTTTTGACCACGCTATTCTTCAATTCACGAACATCCTCCAATTTCTTTTCCAGTTCAAGAATTTGCTTTGGAACATCCATGTTCACGATATGCACCCGCGAACCTGCTTCATCCAAGGCATCGATGGCCTTATCAGGTAAGAAGCGGTCTGTCATGTATCGATTTGTCAGTTTTACACAGGCCTCAATGGCTTCATCCGTATAGGTTACGTTATGATGATCTTCATATTTTGCTTTGATATTGTGTAGAATTTCAATCGTTTCGTCAACGGTGGTGGGTTCAACGATTACTTTTTGAAACCGTCGTTCCAACGCCCCATCCTTTTCAATATATTGTCTATACTCATCCAAGGTAGTTGCACCGATACATTGGATCTCTCCCCGTGCCAAGGCAGGTTTGAACATGTTGGAGGCATCTAAACTTCCTGTCGCTCCACCGGCACCAACTATGGTATGAATCTCATCGATGAACAATATGACATCGTCATTTTTTTCAAGCTCGTTCATCACCGCTTTCATACGTTCTTCGAACTGGCCGCGATATTTTGTACCTGCGACCAAAGACGCCAAATCGAGTGTGACGACTCTTTTGTTGTACAAAATTCTGGATACTTTCTTATCTATAATACGTAAGGCCAAGCCTTCTGCGATCGCACTTTTACCAACACCAGGCTCACCGATAAGCAAGGGGTTGTTCTTTTTTCTTCTGCTGAGGATCTGTGAAACACGCTCAATCTCTTTTTCACGACCTACGACGGGATCCAATTTATTCTCCTCTGCCATTTGAGTAAGGTCACGCCCAAAATTATCCAAAACAGGTGTTTTCGATTTCTTGGTTCCTTTTTGTCCTGCGGCAGAACCGAAAGTGCTTTCCTTGTTTTCGCTGGTATCATCTGAATCACTAGGAAATGATTCGGCCGTTGGGCCATCCACCATATCATCATCACTGGTTATCATAAATTTAAACTGTTCTTTGACCCCATCATAGTCTACTTTCAGCTTGTGCAAAAGTTTGGTGGTGGGATCGTTTTCATTTCTAAGGATACAAAGTAAAAGGTGCGCCGTATTGATTGACGAACTTTGAAAAAGCTTCGCTTCTAAAAATGTAGTCTTGAGGGCGCGTTCGGCCTGCCTGGTGAGGTGCAAGTTCTTTTTGTCTTTTTGTGTTCCGCTCGCGTTGGGATTCGAAGGACTCAAAATCTCTACTTTTCTTCGTAAATGATCCAGATCGACTTCCAACGCATCTAAAATGCTAATAGCTTTCCCATTTCCATCCCGAAGAAGACCTAACATTAAGTGTTCCGTCCCTATGAAATCGTGACCGAGCCGCAATGCTTCCTCCTTGCTGTACGCTATTACATCTTTTACTCTAGGGGAAAAATTATCATCCATATACTTTATTGTCAACTATAAAATTACTAAATCTCCTTCAATGAATGGCAAATACCATACCTATATTCGTTAAACTTATCGTAAAAGCCGTAAAACGAGAAACTCAAGACGATAATTTGACCCGTCACTCTCAAAATTAACATTCTAGGGTCAAGTGTTGATAAATTATGATATAATTAAAGCTTCCCATGGGATGAACGCTTAGGATTTAAGTATATTGGCATGCTTTTTTACTAATTAAAAAACAGAAGATTTTAAAATGGCTGACGGTGAAAAATTGATTCCCATAAACATTGAAGAGGAAATGAAATCTGCTTACATTGATTACTCAATGTCGGTCATTGTGTCACGAGCCCTGCCAGATGTCAGGGACGGATTAAAACCAGTACATAGGCGCGTTCTTTTTGGAATGCACGAATTAGGGGTTAGAAGTAATAGCTCCCATAAAAAATCTGCCCGTATCGTTGGGGAGGTACTTGGTAAGTATCACCCACATGGTGATACTTCCGTTTACGATACCATGGTGCGTATGGCACAGGAATGGAGCTTGCGCTACATGCTTATCGATGGTCAGGGTAACTTTGGTTCCATCGATGGGGATAGTCCTGCGGCGATGCGTTATACAGAGGCCCGTATGCGTAAAATCGCGGACGATATGCTGGCGGACATTGACAAGGAAACGGTAGATTATCAATTGAATTTTGACGATTCCCTACAAGAACCGACCGTGTTGCCCGCTAGGGTTCCCAACCTATTGGTAAATGGAGCTTCTGGTATTGCCGTCGGGATGGCGACCAATATGCCTCCCCACAATTTATCCGAGGTCATTGATGGTACGGTCGCATATATTGAAAATAACGACATTGAAATAGACGAGCTGATTACCCACATTAAGGCTCCCGATTTTCCGACAGGAGGTATTATTTACGGGTATGATGGTGTTAAAGAAGCCTTTCATACCGGTAGAGGTCGTGTGATGATGCGGGCTAAAGCTACCTTTGAGGAAGTTCAAGGGCGGGAATGCATCATTGTCCATGAAATTCCCTATCAGGTGAACAAGGCCGACATGATCAAGAAAACCGCCGACCTTGTCAACGATAAGAAGATCGAGGGTATTTCAAACATCCGGGACGAATCTGATCGTAACGGAATGCGCATTGTCTACATTCTCAAAAGAGATGCAATCCCGAACATCGTATTGAACATGCTGTATAAATATACGGCGCTACAAACGTCGTTCAGTGTCAATAATATAGCCTTGGTAAAAGGAAGGCCACAGTTGCTGAACGTAAAGGAGATGATTCATTATTTTGTGGAGCATCGCCATGAGGTAGTTGTTAGGCGTACCCAATTTGAATTGAAAAAAGCCGAAGATCGTGCCCATATTCTGGAAGGTCTTATAATCGCCTCCGATAATATCGATGAGGTGATCGCAATTATCAGAGCCTCGAACAATGCTGACGAGGCGCGTGAAAACTTAATGGAGCGCTTTAAGTTGAGTGAGATCCAGGCGAAGGCAATCGTAGAAATGCGACTGCGCCAACTTACCGGTTTAGAGCAAGATAAGCTTAGAACGGAATACAATGAAATCATATTGACAATTGCCGATCTTAAGGACATTCTCGAAAAGAAAGAACGCAGAATGCAAATTATTAAAGATGAGCTGTTAGAGGTCAAGGAAAAGTACGGTGATGAAAGAAGGTCAGAAATAAATTTTGCCGGTGGTGACCTTAGTATGGAGGATATGATTCCCGATGAGCAGGTGGTCATTACCATTTCCCATGCAGGGTATATCAAAAGAACGGCATTATCGGAATACAAGACCCAAAATAGGGGTGGTGTTGGACAGAAAGCGTCATCTACCCGAAATGAGGATTTCTTGGAGCATCTTTTTGTGGGCACCAACCATCAATACATGTTGTTCTTTACGCAAAAAGGAAAATGTTTCTGGATGCGGGTGTTCGAAATACCGGAGGGGAGCAGAACGTCGAAGGGGCGTGCCATACAAAACCTTATCAATATTGAACAGGATGATAACGTAAACGCTTTTATCTGTACCCAAGATTTGAAGGACGAGGACTATGTAAACGGGCATTACGTAATTATGGCCACTAAGAAGGGCATCGTAAAAAAGACTTCTTTGGAGCAATATTCAAGACCACGCGTGAACGGTATCAATGCGATTACCGTCAGGGATGGAGATGAGTTATTGGAAGCCAAATTGACGACAGGTACGAGCCAGATATTCTTGGGCCTCAAATCAGGAAAAGCCATTCGGTTCGAGGAAGGAAAGACCAGGCCTATGGGTAGAAATGCATCCGGTGTACGTGGCATAACTTTGGCAAATGATGAAGATGAAGTGATCGGGATGGTTTCTGTACATAATTTCGAGGATGAAATTTTAGTGGTTTCCGAGAAAGGTTATGGTAAACGTTCAAGTATCGAAGATTACCGTATCACGAACCGAGGCGGTAAAGGGGTAAAAACCATTAGTGTTACCGCAAAGACGGGTGGCCTTGTGGCGATAAAAAATGTAATGGATTCAGACGACCTGATGATCATCAATAAATCCGGAATCGCCATTCGAATGAGTGTAGAGGATTTACGGGTGATGGGGAGGGCTACACAAGGTGTAAAGCTCATCAATATCCGAGATAACGATTCCATAGCAGCAGTAGCAAAGGTCATGAAGGAGGAGGATGATTTGGAAGAAACGGAAATACTTGATATAGAGGTGGATGCCGAAGATGGCACAGAGATTGATACTGATGACACCGATGAAGAAACATCATAAATTTAAACACTAATATTTAATCTATTAAAAATGAAGAATAAGTTTTTACTGGTTGCGGCGTTGGCTTCTACAATGGTCGGTCTAGCACAAAAGAATGAAATAAAAGATGCGGAAAAAGCATTAAAGGACGGTGATACGGCATCTGCCCAGAAAGCCATCGACGCGGCATCGGGAACGATAGCCTCTGCCGATGAAAAAATGCAGGCACAGTATTATTTTACAAGTGGTAAAGTATACAGTGATTTGGCCAAAAAGGGTACTAATGAAGCTTACGAGAAAGCGGCATCATCCTTTCAAAAAGTGATTTCTATCGAGGAAGCTTCCGGCAAACAAAAATATACCGAAGAAACCAAGCAATACATGAACGCGTTGACGGCGGATCTCGTGAATTCAGCAGTAGCAGACAATAGCAACAATAAGTTTAAGGAAGCTGCGGAGAAATTGTATATGAGTTACACGCTAAGTCCAAGAGACACTTCTTACCTTTATTATGCCGCCGGTAGTGCGGTAAATGGTGGGCATTATGAAATGGCCTTGGACTACTATAACAAACTTCAAGAAGTTGGATATGACGGTAGTGCCGTGGTTTACAAAGCGACCAACGCCGCTAGTGGAGAAGTCGAGGAGATGGACAAGGTACAACGTGACCTTATGGTAAAGTCAGGGACCTATAC
>JBARCC010000591.1:0-6242 GCA_049793635.1 Maribacter sp.
GCTTAAAACCATATTCAAAATACAAATTATGAAACTTGTTTTCGCAACACACAATCTTAATAAACTACGGGAAATACAAGAACTGGTGCCGCCGTTCATTGAACTTATAAGTTTGGAAACCCTTGGCTGTACGTCAGAGATACCCGAAACTGCCGATACCCTAGAAGGCAATGCCCGCCTGAAGGCCGATTTTATAACAACGACTTATAATCTACCGTGTTTTGCCGACGATACGGGTCTTTTAGTGACCGCTTTAGATGGAGCGCCAGGCGTATTGTCTGCCCGATATGCAGGCCTGGAAAGCACTACGGAAGCCAACGTCAACAAAATTTTAAACGGGATCAAGAATTCTGATGATCGCACCGCACATTTCAAAACAGTCATTGCCCTTAATTTGAATACTAAAACGCACCTATTCGAAGGAATCATAGATGGGACCATTACCTTCGAAAAGCAAGGTGACAATGGCTTCGGGTATGATCCCATTTTTAGGCCCAATGGTTACGAACATACCTTTGCGGAACTACCCCTATCGGTAAAAAATGAAATCAGCCATAGAGGTCAAGCATTCCGAAAATTAATAGCGTTCTTAACCACTTTAGATCGTAAATGATAAAGACAAAAAAGTACCGGAAAGCTGTCAATTGCATCAGCACGGGCAGTGGCTATTGGTAGGGTTCTCATCGCCTTTTTACACGCATTAATGGTCATTTGACAAATGGTAGACGGAAAATTGGTAGAAGAGCAGATTCATTTCATTTAAGAAACGTTGGAATCGGCCAAAAATCCGATTAAAAATACGGGGCCGGAAAAACAAAAATTTAAATGGGTTCCCCTACGGTAGGAACGGAGCAGTGGGCACAGGATTTAGATGGAGCATTGGGCGAAACCACAGTTCGAATCCCCCTTGATAAGCGGGCAAGGTAGCCCGAAGGAGATAATTTTAGTATTTCAAGGTTTGTCTTGGGGTTACTTGCCTGACGGCAGTCGGGCTGAAGTCTCGCTTAGAGATTAAAGGAATGGGGAAATTTGGTGGCTCCCTACGCCTACGCCACAAAAAAGGTTGATGATTGAACGTCCTTTTTTCAAATATGTTCGGTCCTAGGTGCAGAAGGTATCCGCATATATGAGCACCCCCTCCTTCAAAAAAGCTTTATAATGCTAGGCTCGTGTTCGGTAATGCGGGAACAATCCCATCTCTTTATGGCTATTTATTGGCCCCATAGCAATACTTACCTATTAATTATACCAGACCAAAAATTCGCAGTACCTTTGCCGCTTAATTAACGCCGCTAGTATAGCATGTGTTGCGCTGAGTCTAAATAGGTTATAAACGATAATCGCTCTATGCAACATTCATATTTGCGATTTAGATAACATATTATGACGAAGTTTGAAGCACTGGGACTGCAAAAGTCCTTATTGGATGCTATTGCTGATATGGGTTTTGAAACCCCATCAGAAGTACAAGAAAAAGCAATCCCTATTTTATTGGAAAGCGATACCGATTTGGTCGCTTTGGCCCAGACGGGAACAGGAAAAACCGCAGCTTTCGGTTTTCCACTTATTCAAAAAATCGATAGTAACAGCAGAACCACACAAGGTTTGATCCTGTCCCCTACCCGTGAACTGTGTCTACAGATCACCAACGAAATGCAATCGTATGCCAAATACGAGCGTAACATCAACGTTGTGGCGATTTACGGAGGTGCCAGCATAACGGAACAAGCAAGACAGATTAAAAGAGGTGCACAAATTGTAGTGGCCACACCGGGAAGAATGAAGGATATGATCAATAGACGTTTGGTGGATATCTCCAAAATCGACTATTGTATTCTTGATGAAGCGGATGAAATGCTGAATATGGGCTTTATGGAAGATATCAAGGATATCCTTTCAAATACCCCGAACGAGAAATCTACGTGGCTATTCTCTGCCACCATGCCCAAGGAGGTTTCCGTAATCGCCAAAAAATTCATGCACTCGCCAAAAGAAATCACGGTAGGTGCCAAAAATTCAGGTGCCACTACGGTACAGCATGAATATTATGTGGTTGGTGGACGAGATCGTTACCCTGCCCTAAAAAGATTGGCAGATACCAATCCCGATATATTTTCGGTCATTTTCTGTAGAACAAAACGAGATACCCAAAAAGTTGCGGAAAAGCTGATCGAAGACGGTTACAATGCCGGGGCTTTGCATGGCGACCTGAGCCAAAACCAACGGGATTTGGTGATGAATTCGTTCCGTAAAAAACAAATACAAATGTTGGTAGCGACCGATGTGGCCGCCCGTGGAATCGATGTGGATGATATTACACACGTTATCAATTACCAATTGCCCGATGAGATAGAAACCTATACGCACCGAAGCGGTCGAACAGGAAGAGCAGGTAAATCCGGGATTTCAATGGTCATCATTACCCGAAGCGAACAGCGTAAGATCAAAGCTATTGAAGGGAAAATTAATCAGAAATTCGAATTGAAACAAATTCCTACGGGAATGGAAATCTGCGAAATTCAATTGTACCACTTGGCAAACAAGATCAAGGACACCAAAATCAATAAAGATGTAGATAATTACTTACCGGCCATCAATGACGTGCTAGAAGGCATCGACCGTGAAGAGCTCATCAAAAAAATTGTGTCCGTTGAATTTACAAGGTTCTTTAATTATTACAATAAATCAAAGGACTTAAACAGTGCCGATAGCGGCAGAGATCGAGGCGAAGGCAGGGATCGCGGTGGTGACATTCCAACCAGCGGTGCGGTGCGTTACTTTATCAATGTAGGTGAAAAGGACGGTTATGATTGGATGTCGTTGAAAGATTTCATTCGGGATACCGTAGGACTCGGGCAAGAGGATGTTTTTAAAGTGGATGTAAAGGATAGTTTTTCGTTTTTCAATACCGAGGCAGAAGTAACGCAACAAATTCTTGACACCTTTACGGAGTTTAAGGTAGATGGACGTTTCGTAAATGTGGAGGTTTCCAAAAGCCCCGGCGGTGGCGGCGGAGGTGGAAAACGCAGAAGCGGTGGAAGCAGTAGTTTCAAGGGAAAAAGAAGCGGGAGACGTGAAGACGAACGCGGCGGTAAAGGCAGAAGACGCGAACGCAGCAATGCCAGCGCACCGAACGCTGGAAAAAGGCGGAGCAGCAAGAAAAAGGGAGATTTCTTTTAGTTAATTGTATATTAAAAAATACGCTTCGGCGTATTTTTTTGTTTTGTTTGCATTCTAAACGTCACGCAGCAGCATGAAGTATTTTTTATTGGCAATTCTATTTTTTATATCCTTACAAGGCTTTTCCCAACAAACCGATGAGGCCCAACGCATTAGTGCTTTAGTGGTCAACGCACAAACAGAAGCTCCTTTAGAAAGTGTACACGTGGTCAACCTAAACCAAGTCTATGGCACCATTACCAACGAAAAAGGCGAATTTACGATCAGGGCAGCGGTGAACGATACGCTTTATTTCTCTTATTTGGGTTTTAAGTCCCAAAAGATCAGGGTGACCAATGACATGTTCAAATTCAAGGATACCCAAATTGCCTTGACCGAATTGGCGTACGCCTTGGAGGAGGTTATCGTTAGGCCCTATTCGCTTACCGGATACTTAGAGATCGATGTGAAAAACCTTCCAATAAACAACGCGTATCAATATAGCATTTCCGGTTTGTCGGTGAGTTATGAAGGTGGAAACAAAAATCCCAGTGCCGTCACCAAGGTGCTTGGTGCCATTCTGAATCCGGCGGATTTGCTACGGAACCTTTTTGGAAAAAAACCGGCGCAAATGCGTAAAATCAGACAAATGAGGGAGGATGAGGAAATCCGCAATTTATTGGCTTCCAAATTTGACCGGGAGATCTTGACGGAGTTTCTACAATTGGAAAAGGTCGATATCCAAGATATTCTCAATAATTGTAATTATTCTAAATCGTTCATCATCACCGCGAACGACCTACAGATTTTAGACGCCATCAGCAGTTGTTATGAAGAGTACAAAGTGCTGAATAGAAAAAAATAATATTTTCTAGTTCGGATTGCTTGTTATAGCTTTAACCGAAATTCCTCGGCGATGAAATATGTTTTTTTTACGGCTTTTCTTTCACTACTCCTAAGTTCTTGTCAACAAGACAAAATAAAAGAAATCCCTACCGGTAAAGTTTCCGTTAAAGATACCTTAGAGGTCCCAAAGAAAAACCCAAATTTTCAATGGGAGGCGGCAACGGTATATTTTTTACTTACTGATCGTTTCAAAAACGGTAATCCCGATAACGATGTTAATTTTGAGCGCGATAGTGAAACAGGTGAACTTCGAGGGTTCATGGGAGGCGATATTCAAGGAATTACCGATAAGATCGAAGACGGTTATTTTACGAAGCTAGGAGTGAATGCTATTTGGTTCACCCCCGTAATCGAGCAAATTCATGGAGCTACCGATGAGGGCACAGGCAATACCTATGGCTACCATGGGTATTGGGCAAAGGATTGGACCGCCCTGGACCCAAATTTCGGAACTGAAAAGGACTTACAGACCTTGGTCAAAAAGGCGCATGAACATGGTATTCGAGTACTCTTGGATGTTGTGCTCAACCACACCGGCCCGGTGACCGAAAAAGACCCGGCATGGCCTGAAGAATGGGTACGCACCTCCCCTACGTGCGAATTTACAACGTATGAAAATACCACGGCATGTACACTCGTGCCAAATCTACCCGATATACTCACCGAAACCGACAACCCCGTAAACCTGCCCGATGCCTTAATGGCAAAATGGAAAAGTGAAGGTAGACTCAGCGCTGAACTTGATGAGTTAGATCTATTTTTTGCACGAACAGGTCATCCCAGAGCCCCCCGTTTTTATATTATGAAGTGGTTGACAGACTATATCAATCAATATGGCATTGATGGGTTTAGGGTAGATACGGTAAAGCATGTGAACGAGAATGCGTGGGCTGAACTTTATAAGGAAGCCGCAACCGCGTTCAACCTATGGAAAAAGAAAAACCCCGATAAAGTACTGGACTCTTTACCCTTTTATATGGTTGGGGAAGTATATAATTATGGTATTTCAGGCGGTCGCGAGTTCGATTTGGGCAATAAAAAAGTAGACTATTTCGCGAACGGATTCAAAAGCCTTATCAATTTTGAGCTAAAGACCGATGCCCAAAAAGAATATGATTCCATCTTCACGAAGTATAGTAAACTGTTACATACCGATTTTAAGGATAAAAGTGTATTGAACTACCTTACCTCCCATGATGACGGGCAGCCTTTTGACAAGGAACGCAAAGACCCCTTTAGAGCGGCCAATGTCCTTTTATTGACTCCTGGGGCATCACAGATCTACTATGGCGATGAAACAGCCAGAAATCTTACCATTGAAGGTACCGAAGGCGATGCTACGCTGAGGTCGTTTATGAACTGGGAAGAATTGGACAGCCTGCCCAGAACGAAATCGATTATAGACCACTGGCAAAAGCTAGGGCGTTTTAGAAATAACCACCCTGCCATTGGAGCAGGAATACACAGTCGTTTGGGAAAAAAACCCTATGTTTTTAGCAGGTACTTAAAAAACGATAACGGTTTTACCGATAAAGTAGTGGTCGGTCTAGACCTTCCAAAGGGCAAAAAGTCGTTATGGGTCAAAGGATTTTTTGGGGATGGTACTAAACTGTACGATACCTATTCAGGTACCGAGGTTACGGTGGCAAATGGGAAAGTACTTCTGGATACTGATTTTGACATAGCGCTACTGGAGTTGGTCCCTTGAAAATTAAGGATGGTCACGCAACGTATAAAGAGTGAGTTCATCAAGGTCCATATAGGAACGTAACCATGGGAAAACCGCCATGTAATGCTATTGCCTTTGATTTTGGGTTTGGCTAAAAGTTTAATGCATGGAACAGCGGGAAAACCAAACCTAAAGATAACTATTCGTACAGGGTAAGTTTCGGTTCCATTTTCGGTCTTCGCCATACCCCTACGATAACCGTACAGAGAGGAAGGCCATCAGCTGTGCTCATAAATCCTAACGATTGTTAAACACCGAAAAGAAAGTATTGCACGTTGGGAGGAAAATCAAAGGGAACCAGAGACTGACACTAAACTTGCGGCAGCAATTACCTTGGACGAAATTATAACCGATGCAGAAACGCTATTTTAACCGTACACGATGACGATAATTTCATCACGTTCTTAACCGAAAATGATGGTCTGTTGAGTAATCGTTCCGATTTCCT
>JBARCC010000592.1:0-6850 GCA_049793635.1 Maribacter sp.
AAGTAAACCCCGTCAGAGGTAGCGTGATAGTCATGCAGCCATGTACGCCACATTTCGTCATTTTGAAAATACAGTTCCTGCATCATTTATGAATTTAGAACGAGAATCACGTTTCATCTTAAAAATACAATTCTTTGGCTAAAAATAGTAAGCCCGCACCTAAAGTAATGTGTATTTTTATAAGTTGTAAAAATTAGCAAAGTCTCTTAAAATGAAAAAGATAGTACCACTTATCGTTATCGCCCTTTCCATAATATGTAGTTCTTGTGATAATGAGCGGGAAGGACAACCCAAAGTACTGGTGTTTTCGAAAACGATGGGCTTTACCCATGCCTCGATTCCCACAGGTATAACAGCCCTTCAAAAACTGGGATTGGAAAACGGGTTTGAAGTCGATACCACCAAAAGTGCGGACCTGTTCACGGATGAAAATCTCAAACAGTATTCCGCGATCGTGTTTATGAGCACAACCGGCAATGTGCTAGACCAATTTCAAGAGGCCGCCATGGAGCGCTACATTCAGGCCGGGGGTGGTTTTGTAGGCATCCATGCCGCTGCCGATACCGAATACGATTGGGGATGGTACAATGATCTGGTAGGGGCTCAATTTTTAAGCCATCCGTCGGGAACTCCCAATGCGGATCTTATCATTAAGGACAAAAATTTTATAGCTACCGCGTTCTTCACGGATACGGTATGGAACAGAACCGATGAACTTTACAATTACAAAAACATCAATCCCGATATCAAGGTTGTGATGACCCTGGATGAATCTACCTATGAGGGCGGCGAGAACGGAGATTTCCATCCGATCGCTTGGTATCACGAGTTTGATGGAGGCCGCGCCTTTTATACCGGTGGCGGCCATACCGATGCCAGTTTTTCCGAGCCTCCCTTTTTACAACATCTTTTAGGGGGAATTACGTATGCCATTGGTGGAAACTTAAACCTTGAGTATGCGAAGGTACGCTCACAAATTCCGCCGGAGTCGGATCGTTTTTCTAAAATCACCTTGACCGAAGGAGAACTTTTTGAACCTACCGAGATGACCATTTTACCCAATAGTGATGTGTTAATAGCACAGCGTAGGGGAGAGGTGATGTTGTATAGCGATGCTACCAAAGAACTTACACAGGTGGCTAAATTTGACGTGTATTCCAAGACGCTGAACACTCCCGATGTCAATGCGGAAGAAGGATTGATGGGTTTACAAAAAGACCCTGACTTTTCAAAGAACCATTGGATATACGCCTATTATGCACCTACAGGGGGTAAATCGGTCAATCGTCTATCGAGGTTCAAATACACCGACGGTAATTTTGATATGGCCTCCGAACAAGTCATTCTGGAAGTCGATAGTCAACGTGAAATCTGTTGCCATACCGGGGGTTCCATCGCGTTTGGTCCTGATAACCTCTTGTACCTATCCACTGGGGATAATTCGACTCCCTTCAACGAAAAGGGCCAGAAATATGTTAATAATGGCTATGCCCCGTTAAACGATTCGCCAGGTCATGAGCAATTTGATGCTAGACGTTCTTCCGGGAACACCAATGATTTACGGGGAAAAATACTCAGGATAAAAGTGAACGAGGATGGCAGCTACTCCATCCCGAAAGGAAATCTTTTCGCGGAAGGTACGGCGAAGACCAGACCAGAAATTTATACGATGGGCCATAGAAATCCGTACCGTATTTCGGTCGATAGTAAGAGGGGGTATGTGTATTGGGGCGATGTAGGTCCCGATGCTCGAATGGACAGTTTGGAAACCCGGGGACCGCGTGGTTACGATGAAATGAACCAGGCCAGGGAACCAGGTAATTTTGGCTGGCCGATGTTCATTGGGGATAACTACGCCTATCATGAGTACGATTATGAGACCGGCGCATCTGGAACGGTATTCGATCCCGAAAAACCGATGAACAGGTCTAGGAACAACACAGGTCTTACGGAACTGCCTAAAGCCATGCCGGCCTATGCCTACTATCCGTACGATGAATCTGCCAGTTTTCCGCAAATGACAACAGGGGGAAGAAATGCAATGGCGGGGCCTACCTATTATTCAGATGAATATCAAGGTGATGAAAAATTACCCAGCTATTACGACGGAAAAGTGATTATTTATGATTGGATGCGTGGTTGGATGTTTGCCGTGCATGTAGCTGAAGATGGGAGTTTTAGTAAGATGGAACCTTTTGCGCCAGAAGTAAAAGTGAACAATTTAATAGATATGGAGGTAGGGCCTAATGGAAAAATCTATCTCTTGGAATATGGCAGTGGTTGGTTTTCCAAAAACGAAAATTCCGCTTTAGCGTTCATCGAATATAACGGTGGAAACCGGCCGCCGATCATCGACCATCTCATCGTAGATAAAACCTCTGGAAAATTACCATTGGTCATCAATGCAAGTGTGCAAGCCTTCGACAGGGAGAAAGATGCCGTTACCTATGTGTGGGATTTTGGCAACGGGGAGACCAAGGAATCTACGAATCCTGAAATTAGTTATACCTATACCGCTCCAGGAGCTTACAAACTTAATGTTACGGTCAAGGATGATAAAGACGCACAGGCGATCAGTGAAAGTACGGGAATCGTAGCCGGTAATTCAAGACCGGAAGTAACTATTTCCATGGGAGAGAATAGTCCATCCTTTTATTTGGCTGGGCAGCAGATTGCGTATGACGTTTCGGTAACCGATCCCGATGGTACCGCAATCGACTCGAAGCATATATTCGTAAGTGTAGATTATCTAGAGGGGATGGATAAGGTGGCCATGAGCCTGGGCCATCAGCAAGTTTCGGCGGCCGTGACCGGAAAAGCGCTTACACAGGCAATGGATTGTAAAACGTGCCATAAGGAAGCTGAAGCCTCCATCGGCCCGAATTACAAGGAGGTCGCGATGAAATATAAAGATCAACGTGATGCTGCTACCTATTTACAGGGTAAAATCATCGCCGGTGGTGGTGGTGTCTGGGGCGAAGTGATGATGCCCGCACATCCAAAGGTAACTACGGATGAATCTAGGCAGATCGCCTTGTACATTCTTTCCCTATCGGGAGACGGGATGAACGAAAAATCTTTGCCCGCAAAGGGAACCTTGACCGCAAACCCGACCGCTCCCGGAAACGTGATGGTGATTACGGCCAGCTACACCGATGAAGGGCAAGAGGGCACCATTCCGCTAACAGGTTCAACCTCTGTGGCGTTGATGAGCAATATCGTGAAATTTACGGAAAACATTAAAACCGACAATATGCAGGCCATGAACTTCAACGGGATGGATTTGTTGCTGGCTTCAGGAACTGAAGGTTGGTTTAGGTTGGATGATATCAATCTTACGGGTGTAAAATCAATCGCGTTAGGCGCTGGTTGGCAAGAAGCCCCAACCGTAAGTTATAGCTTCGAAATCCATAGGAACGCTCCAGATGGTCCAATAGTAGGTTCGGGAACCATGCCGGTTCCACCGTCTGGTACTCCAGGAGGTGTGGCAATGATACCTTTATCGGGCAATGATGATGCAGGTAGCGGACCTATCTATATTACCTATGCGGTCGAGGACGGCAAGGAGCCCGCTCAGGTGGCATTTTTGAATGCGACGTTTAATTAGGTAGATTAATGATTGAGCTTTTCAAAACGGCTGTCCTATCGAACCTTTCGACTTCGCTCAAGACAGGCTCAAGTCTAGATGTTGTGTGTATGAAAGATTGCTTGTAGGAGACTGCTCTATTCGTGTTCCGATCCGGTAGACTCCGCTCAGGATGAAAGGGGAACATGAAACGGGTCTTGGATATCGATAAAAACGGCTGTCCTATCGAGCCTTTCGACTTCGCTCAAGACAGGCTTAAGTCGAGATGTTGTGTGTATGAAAGAATGCTTGTAGGAGACTGCTCTATTCGTGTTCCGATCCCTTTTAGTTGACCAAGGATAATCTTTGTGCGTAAAGTTGCATGCTTCTACAGCCTCATTCGGTCGGTGAGCGTAGCCGAAGCGATAAGGAGGTTAGCCCTTTCTGCTGATATTCAGCCCAATGGCTTCCCCAATATCCATCAAGGCCTGTATTTCTTGAGTAGTGAATTCATACGGAACGGGTTTGGCAATACCAATGGTGCCGTACAGCATCTTCTTCGCTATCAATGGAGCGGCCAAGGAACCTTCTACTTTCGTGTCCTTGGCGGAAGGTCTCGCAACACCGGAGGCATCGGTCTGTAGATTACACATTTCTACAGGTTGCATTCGCTCTGCCGCAATACCGGCCATGCCTTTGCCAATGGGGATTATCGATAATTTTGGAACCAGGAATTCTGGAATGCCTATTTGTGCCTTTAGTTTCAATAATCCTGTCCCTTGTTCTAAAAAGTGCAAGGTTCCCGTAGCGCATTCAAAATAGGCTAAGGTCAATTTTAAAACCGTGTTCCAATCCGGAAATTCCTTAATTATTTCGCTATAAATGTTCTGGGTGTTGTTCATGGGGACTCCGTTAGTAATAGTCTATTTTTTATTCAGAATTCAGCGTTTCCAAACTTAAGACAATTCTAACGTATGTCAACACAAGCCCCCCCAATTTTAGGCAACGATCGTTCCTTTTGGGGGTCTTCTATAGGCATAATACCCAAGAACATGATTGATCGCTTTGGCAATCGCTTGCCGAATGGGAAAGAGTTCCTCCCCAAGCGACTCGTCAACAGACCGCATTTGCATGTAGTAATTACTGATGAGGGGATAGTCTTTTTTGCTGTTGATGTGCTCTTCGGCTTTGCTTACGGCCTCTGGAATACCTTCCTTGATAGGCCGACAGGTTACCAAGGTGGGTCTATCATTTTTGTGCAGCATGGCCGAAAACCCGAATAATCTACAAATCAATCCACGATGGGCATATTTAGAACAGGAACCTTTTGCATTGGGCGCAAGGATGGTGGCCAAGACGGGACATAAAGTTGTAGAATGGTCGTTATTCAACCTTTCCAGCCAGATTTCAGCTTCACCATTTTTAAAAAGATGGTAAGCCAAAGGTAGAAATTCCAGTGCGGTGGCATTAATGTCCGTTTTATAGCAACATTTTCCGCAATTGGCGATACAGCCAAGTCCCGTTGATTTTTGAAAGGAACTCACATCCTTTTCCAATTGGGAGAAAATACGTTCTACCGCTTGCACTTTAAGGTATATCGACACAAGTATAATTAAAGGAATAAAGGTAAATCAAGTTTATCTACCCGCATTATAATTTGTGATAATTAAAACGCTTTCCAAAATTACGGGACCCCAATTACAAGTTCGCTTGCAGTTTCGGCAAAGGCTTTAGTTTTTCATGCTTGGGAGCATAGCGCTCATTAAAAACGCTCGGTCGTTAATTTTGGGGAACCGTTTTCTTGTTCTACAATTTCAAAGGAGATCACGCCCAGCACCTGCTCATCGTCGGTAAGTACCTGAACCTCCCAATCTCCTGGTTTTGTATTGCTCTTATACGTATAGCCCCTAAAACCTCCATCTCTGCCACCGGTTATGGCATACCCGATATCCTCTACGGTTTCCCATGAATCGGTCTGTGTATTGAACCATCTCCATCTGTGGAAAATAGTTTTGGTCAAATCGGTAGGGGCGAAGATGGATGAAAAAATATAGATGTCTTCATTTTCGGCATGGCTAAATTTTAGCTTGTGTTTCCGCCAGAATACATGGGAGTCCTCAGCTTCATAGGTAACGTAATAGGTATTGTTTCGTAGTGCTACATGGTGGGCGACAATCCCCTTGTCCAATGCCAAGGGAACAGGTGGGATGAGTTTTAAAAAATAAAAAAGGGTCAGTGTTCCATAAATCAAGAAGATGATGGCGATCATTTTTCCCAACTGTATCTCTTTTCTCGTACTCGGACTTTTACCATAAATGAATAGCAACAAGGCGAACGTACTAAGAAGACTTACTATTCCCGAAATCAGGAATATACGCGTACTCAGCTCCTTTAAGAAAACAGGAATCATAAACGAACAAAAAGTATAGCTGATAAAATAATAGACCCCAAACTGAAGGTACTTGTTCGAAATTCTTTTTTTCAAGAATTCGTTGGCAATGAGTAGTAACACTAGAATGATGAAGAATGCGGCGGTTTTGGAAAGAGACACACTACGCGAAAAGTAGATTACGTATGCACTCGAAAGCCCTCCGAAGAAAAATTGTATGGCCAATGGAAAATAAACCTCGTAGCGTTCTAAAAAAGTACCGGTCCAACGATGATCATCCGCTAAATTATAAAGGTAAAGTGTAAGGGACAAGGAGGTCATGTGAACACATAACATGACAAGGTCATAGGTGCGGTCGATGCGGCCAAGGGTAAGGGTGTCAAAAATAAATCCCCCGATAAAGAAGAACAGGGGAGCATATTTTGAATGCCTTTGTACGAAGCTCCGGAGTGTACTATTTCTATATCTTACTAGCGTTCTTTTCATCTATTGGGCTCATCTATATAGTTCCCCGACGGTTTTTACTCGGGGATAGTCGGTTTTGAGAATTTTTTAATTTCCTAGAGACCAAATGTAATTTAAATTGTAGTAGTGTATGTTTCTAAATGCGATAGCGATTTCAAAGTGGCCCAACCACCATTAAAACCTTTCAGGATGTTCCAAAACATAAATACTAAAGGAGTGGTGTGTCATAATATTCCCCAAATGTACAGCCAAGAGGTCGTCGCCTACCGAACTGTAGTATTCTGGGTCTCCGCCAAGAGCGTAACACGGCAAGCGTACTATTCTTTTAAATTATCTATCTCTTTGAATTCGACGCTTTTCCCTCGTAAATATTCCCAGACGCTTATCGTATTTCCCGTTTGTAATTTTACGGAAAAATCGTTCTGAGACAT
>JBARCC010000593.1:0-2650 GCA_049793635.1 Maribacter sp.
GTACGTATTCACACCCTTTTATTCCTTGATCAGCACCTATTTTCCTTACGGTATCGCTATCGTCATCTTGACGATTCTCGTGCGTTTGGCGATGTCGCCCGTTACCTATAAGTCCTATTTGTCCCAAGCAAAGATGAAGGTATTAAAGCCTGAAATCACCGAACTGGGTGAAAAGTACAAGGATAATGCCATGAAAAAACAGCAAGAAACCATGAAGTTGTATGGCAAGGCCGGCGTGAGTCCCATGAGTGGCTGTGTGCCCGCTGTGATACAGATGCCTATTTTTTATGCACTTTTCATGTTTTTCCCGACTTCCTTCGCGTTGCGGCAAAAATCCTTTTTATGGGCAGATGACCTTTCCTCGTTCGATACCATTTATCAATTTCCCGAAGGGTTTTCCATTCCATTTTATGGTGATCACGTGAGCTTGTTTCCGATATTGGCCTCAATCGCCATTTTCTTTTACATGATGATGACGACCGGCCAGAATATGCCTACCCAACCCGGAATGCCGAACATGAAATTCATCATGTACCTGATGCCGTTCATGATGTTGTTTTTCTTCAACAACTATGCGAGTGGATTGAGTTTGTACTATTTTGTATCGAACATGATTACGATTGGGATTATGCTGGTGATCAAAAACTTTATCTTGGACAATGACAAAATACATGCCCAGATACAGGAAAATAAGAAGAAACCCAAGAAGGAGAATAAGTTCCAACGTAAAATGCGTGAGATGATGGAGCAGGCAGAAGCTCAGAAAAAGAAGTAAGCCGTACCCCAGGTACCAAGCATAAAAAGCCCTTTCAAATTTGAAAGGGCTTTTGCCATGATTAAGGTTTGGTTTGGTAAGATTTGGGATGGTAAAGATGTATTTATTTTAGGGGTTTGGAAAAAGTTAGTTGTAAAGATGGTAGAAATGTATGCCTAAGCGTACTCTGATGATGTTAGTATGAAAAACTCATGAAAAAACCTCCCTGATTTTCAGGGAGGTTTTAATAAAATCAATCAACAAGGGGTGTTGTGATTAGTGTAAGGCATCGATAATCTCTTGTGGTACTAAAACCTTATCCACAATATGTACGATTCCGTTACTGGTCATGACGTCTGCGGTGGTCACATTGGCATCGGCCGCGTGTGATTTATCACGTATTTGAACGCCGTGGCTGGTGAGGGCGATTATGGTTTCACCTTGTAACGTCGGAATTACTTGATGATCCATTAAGTCGGTTGAAGCGACCGCTCCTGAAACCACATGATATCGTAATAACTGCGCCAATAGAACCTTCTCGTTATCGGTATCGAAATCGGCCAAGCTATTGTAGTTGCTCCCAAGCGAATTCAACAACGCGGTAAAGGCGGCATTTGTAGGGGCAAAAACGGTGAACGGCCCTTCACCGCCCAATACTTCGACTAGGCCTGCATCCGCTTGTATCAATGCTGCCACTAACGCACTTAGATCAGGAACACTTTGTGCCGTTTGCACGATGTTTGGGATGGCCGGAGTCAATGCATCCAAAGCGGCCTGTGGTAAAAGCACTTTATTGATTACGTGTACCACTCCGTTACTAGCCTCAACATCAGGAATCACTACGGTAGTATTCGTTTCGGTAGCGTCCTCTACATGAACGGTACCGTCTTTTATATTGATTCCTACACTTTCGCCTTGGAATGTTTCTATGGATTGTCCATCACTCAAATCTGAAGAAAATGCTGCCGTACCTGCCACGACATGGTAGGTTAAAATAGTAACCAATAGTTCTTTTTCCTCGTCAGTATCAAAATCGGCCAAGCTATTGTAATCGTCTCCCAGTGTATTGAGTAGACTTACAAAAGCATCATTAGTTGGGGCGAACACGGTAAAGGGTCCAACACCGTTTAACGTTTCCACCAAACCTGCATCGGCTTGTAGAAGGGCATCTACCAACAAACTTAAATCATCGGTCGCGATGGCGGTATCCACAATGGTCTTTAATTGCAAACGGGTAACGAAGTCGATGGCCGCCTGTGGCAACAGCACTTTATCAATGGTATGGGCAACACCGTTAGAGGCCATGATATCTACCGCGGTAATATTTGCATTCACTCCGGAGGCGTCACCGATTACAAAGGTATCGCCCGATGCAATCACTGAAATACTATTGCCTTCAAAAGCAGTGGCAACGGACCCTTCGGCCAAATCGGCTGCATTTACTTGAGTACCCCCAATAACATGAAATAGTAAAATATTCTTCAAAAGTGCAATTTCATCTTCGGATTCAAAATCATCCAATCCGTTATAATCATCCCCTAAAAGGTCCAGTAAGGCGACAAATGCATCATCCGTTGGAGCGAATACGGTAAACGGACCTTCGGAAGATAAGGTCTCCGCTAATCCGGCTTTGATGACGGCAGCCTCTAAAATAGAAAGAGCATCCGTAGAAACTACTAGTTCGGTTAAGGTAGGAAGTTGGCTGTCAGGATTTAGCGTAGCTAAAAAGTTCAAGGTTGCCTCAGGAAGCAATACTTTATCGATAACATGTACGACACCATTAGAAGCCTCTACGTCTGCAATGACTACTTTAGCAGCTTCGACGTCTTCATCCTGTTTATCCTTAATGAATACCATATCCCCTTCTATGGCTACGGTTACCGATTCGCCTTGCAG
>JBARCC010000594.1:0-3666 GCA_049793635.1 Maribacter sp.
CTTGTGAAAAGGTGGTCTTTTTAAATAGAATCCTATAAAATTTTCAATAAATTCATATGCTACAGAGGCAGAAAAGTGACAAAGGATATTTAAATACCTACACCGCCCGTTGCACCACTTCAAACACCTTGTTCGTATCACACTTTATGGTTTTGGAGGGATATTTCAAGATAAGGGCATAATCGTGGGTGGCCATCAGAATGGTTCGGCCGGCTTTATTGATTTCCTGTAGTACTTTCATGACCTCCACACTGGTTTGTGGGTCAAGGTTTCCGGTAGGTTCATCGGCAAGAATGAGTTCAGGGTCGTTCAGTAGGGCCCTAGCGATGGCGATACGTTGCTGTTCCCCACCCGAAAGTTCATGGGGAAATTTGAATCCCTTGGTCTTCATGCCTACTTTCTCCAAGAAGGTAAGCACTTGCGCGTCCATTTTAGATTTGTCCGTCCAACCGGTGGCTTTCAATACAAAAAGCATGTTATTGTTGATATTTCGATCGGGCAGCAATTTAAAATCTTGGAACACAATGCCCAGTTTGCGACGTAAAAACGGAATTTCCTTTTCTTTTAAGGTCTTCAGGTTGAATTCTACAATATGGCCTTCCCCTTTTTGCAGGGGCAGATCTCCATAGAGCGTTTTCATGAAACTACTTTTGCCGCTGCCGGTCTTGCCGATGAGGTATACGAACTCTCCTTTTTCTATCTTTATGCTTACTTCGCTCAATACCAAACTCTCTTTTTGGAAAATGGAAGCATCGGTAAGTTCTAGGACAATCTCTTTCATAGGTTCAATGTTGATATAAAAGTAATAAGTTCCAATAGATATCAATGTACCCATTTTCAAATTCTTTTCCTTTGCAGCAAATTGTGCATACTTAGGAACCATATTCAACGTTATCCCATGTGATAACATCTACATTTAAATAGTTACGGAACGCTATGTTTAAAAAAATGACTGCTTTTATTCCAATGGTGATGGGCTTGGTGGCGCTTACCACTGCCCAGGAATCAAAGATTTACACCCACGATGAGAAGGCTTTTCAAGATGCCCTCGCCTTGTATAACAATGAACAGTACCAAGCGGCACAGACTATTTTTGACAAGGTCAAGGTGACCTCCACCGATGAGGAAACTGCCGCCAACAGTGCCTACTATGCCGCCAATGCCGCAGTGCGGTTGAACCAGGCCGGTGCAGACCGCCTCATGGAGGATTTTGTGGAGCAGTATCCTACCTCTACCAAACGCAATTCGGCCTACGCCGATGTGGCGGAGTATTACTTCCAGACCGGAAAGTATCCGTATGCCTTAAAGTGGTACGATAAAGTAGACCAGAAATCCCTTTCCCGGGGCGAAAAGGATAAATTCAATTTTAACTACGGGTATTCCCTTTTTTCATCACGCAAGACCAAGGAAGCCGAACAATACCTGGAGAAGGTGACTACCTCACCGATCTATGGTTCACAGGCCAAGTACTATTTGGGTTATATGGCCTATCAGCAAGATGACTATGAAGGTGCCAACGAACGTTTCGACCAAATAACGGACCAAAAGGTATTAGCGGAAAAACTGAGCTACTACCAAGCCGATATGAACTTTAAACTCGGCAAGTTCGAGGAGGCGATCGCATTGGCAAAAAAGCAATTGGCCAAAGCGGACCGAACCGAGGTTTCAGAGCTGAATAAAATTATTGGGGAGAGCTACTTCAACCTTAAACAATATGAGAATGCGATTCCCTATTTAACAGATTACAAAGGCAAGGGCGGTAAGTGGAGCAATACCGATTATTACTACCTCGGCTACGCCTATTACCAACAGGGGGATTACGAGCAAGCCATCGGCCAGTTCAATAAAATAATCGGGGGTACCAATAGTGTGGCTCAAAACGCATATTACCACCTTGCGGAGTGCTATTTGAAGCTCGATAAAAAACAGGAAGCCTTGAACGCGTTCAGGAATGCTTCCCAGATGGACTATAGTGCGGAAATACAAAAAGATGCTTTTTTGAACTATGCCCGGCTCAGTTACGAAGTAGGGAACGCTTACGAGCCAGTACCTGAAGTGATCACCAACTATTTGAAAACCTATCCTAACGACACCCATCAAGAGGAAATGCAGACCCTTTTGGTGGATTCGTACATTACCTCTAAGAATTTTGCGGGGGCGATGAAGCTCTTGGAACAGAATAAAAATTATGCCAGCAAGACCACCTATCAAAAAGTGGCTTTTTACAGGGGAATCGAACTTTTTATGGAGGGCGATTACACGGGTGCGTCCGAAAATTTGGGCAAATCGTTGGCGAGCGCAGAGGATATGAACTTTAAGGCACGCGCCAATTACTGGAAAGCCGAGTCGGATTATATGTTGAACAGGTTCGACGAGGCCGTGAAAGGCTTCAATGCGTTCAAGAACAATCCGTCCGCAAAAAACACCGAAGTCTATGGTGATGTGGACTATAGTTTGGCCTATGCCTACTTCAAACAGAAAAAATATACCGATGCCATCACGTATTTCAATGCATTCACCAACAACGGGAACGCCGAAGTGGAAAAAATGCACGACGGGTACTTACGCTTGGGCGATAGCTATTATGCGACGCGTAAGTACTGGCCGGCCATAGAAACGTACAATAAGGCATTGGGGTTGACCGGCCCGGAAAAAGACTATGCCTTTTATCAAAAAGCCATGAGCTACGGGTATGTGGACCGTAATGCCAGTAAAATAGAAAATCTAGAAGCCTTCGTGGAGCAATATCCCAAGTCTAGTTTTAAGGATGACGCCCTTTTTGAACTTGGGAATACCTACGTGGCCGACGGTAACGAAAACAAAGGCTTACAAGCGTACGATCGCTTGATTTCTGAATATAGGGAAAGTGCCCTGGTACCGCAGGCATTGATGCGGCAAGGACTCATCAATTACAATGCAAGCCGAAACGAGGCGGCTTTGGCAAAATTCAAAACGGTGGTTCGCGACTACCCGAAGACCCAAGAAGCCATACAAGCCGTCGCTACCGCAAAATTGGTATATGTGGATATGGGCAGGGTAAACGAGTATGCCGAATGGGTGCGCGGTCTTGATTTTGTGGAGGTCACCGATGCCGAATTGGATAATGCCACCTTCGATGCTGCCCAAAAACAAAATTTGGAGGGCAATATCGACGCGGCCATCCGTGGATATAAAAATTACATTCAACAATTTCCCAATGGCCTTAATGCCTTGGATGCTAATTTTAGCCTGGCACAATTGTATTTTGGCAAAGGGGAAAAGGAAACCGCTATACCCTTTTACAAATATGTGGCCGATAGAAGTACCAGCGAATATGCGGAACAAGCCTTGACCAGGGTTTGCGAGGTATATATCGGTAAAGACGATTACGAAACTGCCTTGCCATATTTGTTGAAATTGGAGCAACAGGCCAACATTCAGCAGAACAGAACCTTTGCCCGTTCCAATTTGATGAAAGGGTATTACGGGAAGCGCAACTATGCAAAAACCTTGGAATATGCCGATAAAGTGCTGGCTACCTCAAATATCGATAACCGGATCAAGAGTGATGCCCAAATCATGATCGCACGATCTGCCATTGCAACGAACGATGAGCAGAAGGCAAAAGCCGCCTATGCCGAGGTATTGAAAATCGCCTCGGGTGCCACGGCCGCTGAGGCACTGTAT
>JBARCC010000595.1:0-2432 GCA_049793635.1 Maribacter sp.
CTTCAAAACTGATAGAGGGTTACGATAAAAACGGCGATGAGCTGATCAATTGGGAAGAATTTAAAGCGGCTGTTGCGAAAATTAAAAAATCCGATTCGTAGGAATCGGATTTTTCAAAAGTGAGATTGTGATTAATTTATTTTACCTGCTCGACAACCGCCTTAAAGGCATCTGGATGGTTCATGGCTAAATCGGCAAGAACTTTTCTATTCAATTCTATATTTGCCGCTTTTACCTGTCCCATGAATTGCGAGTAGGACATTCCGTGTTGTCTGGCACCTGCGTTGATACGGGTAATCCATAAAGAACGGAACGTTCTTTTCTTGTTTCTTCGGTCTCTATAAGCATATAACATTGCTTTTTCAACCGCATTTTTTGCTACGGTCCAGACGTTTTTACGTCTTCCAAAGTATCCTTTGGCTTGCTTCATCACCTTTTTTCTTCTGGCTCTTGAAGCTACTGCATTTACTGATCTTGGCATTTTTTCTAATTTTTTTGTAGTAGGCGGTCGGTAAACGACGCTTTTATTTTACTTCTTACGTCATATTGAACGCGGCAGAAGTGTTTGCCCAACTCCATGGTTAATAATTTTACCTTGTTAATTACGATTACTTTAAACGTAATTGTTCTTTGATACTGTTGACATCATGAGGGTGAACTAATGTGTCGTGCGTTAAAGCAAGCTTACGCTTTTTTGACTTCTTCGTAAGAATGTGGCTTTTAAATGCGTGCTTGCGTTTAATTTTGCCGGTACCGGTAAGCTTGAAACGCTTTTTGGCACTGGATTTCGTTTTCTGTTTAGGCATTTTCTCCTAGTTTATATATTAATCTCACTTATTTATGCTGAAACTGTCCACCACAGGGCGGACAGCGATCAGTATTCTACAAACCTCGTTTTAGCGATTGCGCAACCTTCTATAGCTCGCAAATTTTAAACGGGGCACTATTTTCCTTTAGACTTCGGCGCAATGAACATGGTCATACGCTTACCCTCCAACTTCGGCATTTGTTCTACTTTCCCCAATTCCTCCAATTCAGAGGCTAGCTTCAATAGTAGAATTTCACCTTGGTCCTTATATACAATGGACCTTCCTTTAAAGAATACATAAGCCTTAAGTTTAGCACCTTCTTTAAGGAACTTTTCGGCGTGTTTCTTTTTAAAATCATAATCATGGTCATCGGTTTGTGGCCCAAACCGTATTTCCTTTACCACAACTTTGGAAGCTTTCGCTTTCATCGCCTTATCCCTTTTCTTCTGTTCGTATAAAAACTTTTTATACTCCATTATTTTACAGACAGGAGGGTCTGCTTTTGGTGAAATTTCCACCAAATCCAAACCTAATTCTTCTGCCTTTTCAAGAGCCTGAGGAAACGGATATACACCTACTTCAACATTGTCACCTACCAACCTAACTTGAGGGGCTGTTATCTTTCTATTGATATTATGGGGATTTTTATTTTCCCGTCTAGGTTGTGGTCGAAATCTTTTACGTATTGCTATGACTTAATATTTTTAGTTAAACTTTAATTATTTGAATGACTTTAAGATACTATTTATTTCTGTGTTGACCAAGTCGGTGAACGCTTCAATGGTTATTGCACCTAAATCTTCACCACCATGTTTTCGCACCGAAATCGTATTGGCCGCTTCATCATTCTCACCTACGATCAGCATAAATGGTATTTTATTCATTTCTGCCTCCCGTATTTTTTTACCGACCGTCTCGCTTCTATTATCGATAAGGGCGCGAATTTCGTTATTTTCTAGGGATTTTAAAACTTTTTCAGCATATTTTTCGTGTTTCTCACTTACGGGAAGCACAATGGCCTGTTCGGGCATCAACCATAATGGGAAATTACCCCCGGTATGCTCAATTAAAAGAGCGATAAACCGTTCCATACTGCCAAAGGGTGCACGATGGATCATCACCGGCCTATGTAGTTCATTATCACTGCCTTTATAGGTAAGGTCAAAGCGTTCGGGCAAGTTGTAGTCTACTTGGATGGTACCAAGTTGCCAGTGTCGTCCGAGCGCATCTTTAACCATGAAGTCTAATTTTGGACCATAAAAGGCGGCCTCCCCACTTTCTATGACAAAATCCAATCCTTTTTCGGTAGCGGCGTTGATGATCGCTTGTTCTGCTTTTTCCCAGTTTTCAACCGTACCGATATATTTCTCCGGAGTTTCCAAATCCCGCACCGAAACTTGAGCTGTGAAATTATCAAATCCTAAGGAGCCTAATACATACAAAGAGAGATCGATGACGTTTTTAAATTCTTCGTCCAACTGGTCGGGCATACAAAAAATATGGGCATCATCTTGTGTGAAACCGCGTACCCTGGTCAATCCGTGTAGTTCCCCACTTTGTTCATATCTATATACGGTTCCAAATTCCGCATACCTTTTAGGAAGTTCTCGATAACTAAATGGT
>JBARCC010000596.1:0-3339 GCA_049793635.1 Maribacter sp.
AGCGCCCCGAATATTTTTATTAGGTTGAATATAGATGCATTCTCCTTGATTACTGCAGAAACCCCAAAAGCAAGTAACGTGGTATGCACCAAACATCCCGTCATTAGTCCGGCAACGGTGGCGAGTCCGAATTTTTTTCCATTCGTCATACTTTGTACAAGTACAAAAATATTATCGGGACCAGGGGAAATGGCCAAAGCAAAGGTTGCCGCTGAAAATGCTATTAAGGTTTCGTAATTCACATGGTACACATTGAAATTCCCGGAAAAATACGAATTAGCGTGCGGTAGACCTATTTTTTGATATCTTGTCGGTAAATACGTCTACGATGAACATCAAATTCCTTTTATGCTTCACTTGCTTTTCAATGGCACTCTCTATGAAAGCCGAATCTACAACAGCTATTAATTCAAATACCCTTATGGTACAGACCGACAGTCTTTTGAGGCATGTGGTTCTTTTTAAGTTTAAGGAAGGTACGACTGCCGCCCAAATGAAACAGGTAGAAGACGCCTTTAGCGCCTTGCCTTCCAAAATCAAAAACATAAAAGGGTATGAATGGGGACTTAACAATTCTCCAGAGGGACTGGAAAAAGGATTCACCCACGCTTTTTTTCTCACGTTCGCCAGCGAGGAGGACCGAGCGATTTACTTACCCCATCCCGACCATAAGGCCTTTGGCGACGTGCTCTCTCCCTATCTCGACGATGTTCTGGTCATTGACTATTGGACGAAGGGGTAGTTGTTGGTTGTTGGTTGTTGGTAATGACCAATTTCATCGAAAAGAGCAAACCAAACTCAATAGTATTTTCACTAACGGAATGCTTTTTTTAAAATTCTAAGAAAGAAGGTGGGAATTTTAGCCTTCTGAGGTGTTTGAATTAGGGTATAAACCACCGATTTCGAAGGCCTCAACCCTGTTCGAAAATTAGTCCCTCGCAAATTCCCGCAAAGGATTCTAGTAGGCGGATGTTATGAAATAGGTAGAATCACTTCTCGGTGCGTTCCAAAAGCGCTTTGTTGATCCTTTTGACCAGTGCAGGGCCTTCGTAAACAAAGCCGGTCCAGAGCTGAATCAAATCTGCCCCTGCCTCTAATTTTTCCAAGGCATCGGCCGCGGAATGTATGCCACCCACTCCAATGATCGGGAACGCTTTATTGCTTTTCTGGGATAAAAATCGAATCACCTCCGTACTTCTGTTTTTCAAAGGCCTACCACTGAGTCCGCCTGCCTCTTCGGTTACTAGCACATGGCTTTTTAGCTGATCCCTCGCGATTGTGGTATTGGTCGCGATTACCCCATCAATCTGTGTGATAGCTACAATATCGATGATATCGTACAATTGCTCATCCGTAAGGTCTGGCGCTATCTTCAACAAAATTGGCTTTCTAGGGGTGTTGCGTTGGTTCGCATATCTACCGTTCTCTTTCTGCAGGGCGACCAACAAGGCGGTCAATGGTTCTTTATCCTGTAATTCCCGAAGTCCAGGGGTATTCGGAGAACTAACGTTGACCACAAAGTAGTCTACATGGTCAAAAAGCGCATCAAAACAAATCAAGTAATCCTTAATGGCATCTGCATTGGGCGTATTCTTATTTTTTCCAATATTACCACCGATCAACACCCGATGTTCCTTTTTCAAATGCTCCACCGCTTCGAAGACCCCATCGTTATTAAAGCCCATTCGGTTAATGATGGCTTCATCTTCCTTTAGCCTGAACAAACGTTTTTTCGGATTCCCTTCCTGAGGTTTCGGAGTAAGCGTGCCTATCTCTACGAATCCAAAGCCAAAATCGGATAATTCGTTGTAAAGTGCTGCATTTTTGTCGAAACCGGCCGCCAACCCCACGGGATTCTTAAATTTCAAACCGAACAACTCACGTTCCAATCGTGTATCTTCAATGAGATACAAGGATTTGAAAAGTCCTGATAGTCCTAATTTTGATAAAAATTGAATTGTGGAAAAACTCCAATAGTGCACTTTTTCTGGGTCGAAAAGAAATAGGATAGGTCTGATAAAAAGCCGGTACATGTTTCGATTTTAGCTGTTACAAAAGTAGTAACTATAACCGATAAAAGTGAGGGTAACAAGCATCAGTTTTTGGTGTATACGCTATCCGGATATACGGTGGGTGTTACCCGAAGCGGAGAACGCATGGCCTCTGTACACAAAGAACGATATTTCTCGTACTGTTTTGGATTAAAAAGGACCAACATTTTTTTATCGATGGCCGTTTGGGTTCTATTCAAACTGTCCATCACCGTTTTATATTTGCCGGCCAGTTGCATGATTTCCGCTTCATTGCTTTGAGGATGTCGGTTTAGAAGATCTTCCAATTCCTTATTCAATTTCCCGGTCCTGTCTTTCAACTCGGTACTCAAATGATCCAGTTCATCGCGTTGTGCTAGATTAAGCTGAAACACTTCGGTTATCACGCTATTTTCGGTTACTCCGACCCCGAGCATACAATCAGCCTGACCATTAACTTGAGCGATGCATAGTATAAAAGCCGAGTACATGATGTATTTAATTTTTCCCATCGGTCAATCTTCAAAATTATATAGTCCACAATTTACAATTAATACCCCTATTTTTGATGAAATACCTGTTAACATGCAACATATCATCGACCGCTTCATACGCTATGTGACGATTGACACACAAAGCGATCCCTCGTCTGAAACTACGCCGAGTACCGAAAAACAATGGAAACTCGCCCATGCCTTGGTCGATGAACTGCGTGATATTGGCCTACAAGACGTTACGATTGACGATAAAGCCTATATCATGGCGACGTTACCTTCAACAGTCGACCATGAAACACCCATAATAGGGTTTATTTCCCATTTTGATACGTCACCAGACTTTTCCGGAACGGATGTAAAGCCACAGATCATTAAAAATTATGATGGAAAGGATATTGTCTTGAATGAAGAGAAAAACATCGTGCTGTCCTCTGGCTATTTCGATGATCTTCTGCAATATGTGGGACAAACCCTCATCACCACCGATGGTACCACCTTGTTAGGAGCCGATGATAAAGCGGGGATAACGGAAATCGTGACCGCTATGGAATATCTCATCAACCATCCCGAAATTAAGCATGGTACGATAAAAATAGGGTTTACGCCCGATGAGGAAATCGGTAGGGGTGCCCACCATTTCGATGTCGAAAAATTCGGTGCCGATTGGGCCTATACGATGGACGGGAGTCAAATCGGTGAGTTGGAATATGAGAATTTTAATGCCGCCTCAGCGAAAATCGTTGTTCATGGTAAGAGTGTTCATCCTGGATACGCAAAAGGAAAGATGGTGAACGCCATATTAATTGCCAACA
>JBARCC010000597.1:0-3026 GCA_049793635.1 Maribacter sp.
ATAGTACCAAAACCAAAGATACCTAGTGTCTTATTCCTCAGTTCCGTTCCTTTAGCATAACTTTTTTTCAAGGCCTTGAATCGACTATCTCCTTCCAAGGGCATTGCCCTGTTGGCATCATATAAAAAGCGTGCGCCCCCGTACAAGTGTGCAAAAACCAATTCGGCGACCGCATCTGCCGAAGCGGTGGGAGTGTTAATGACCTGTATTCCTTTTGCCTTTGCATAATCGACCTCAATATTGTCCATACCGGTACCTCCGCGACCTATCAGTTTTAAATCGGGGCAAGCGTCTATTAGGTCACGGTTTACTTTGGTAGCACTGCGTACCAGTAAAATTTCAATACCGTGCTCGTTGATAAATTTGGCAAGCTGCTCTTGCGCTACGGTTGTAGTCATGACTTCAAACCCGGCATTTTCCAGCATCGAAATAGCATTTTGGGAAATACCGTCGTTCGCTAAGATTTTCATAGTCTTTAAAGTTTTCTTATTAAGGATATTTGGGATTAAAAGCAAAAGTAGATGCTGGTCAGGGAGTGCCAACAACATCTAAATTCAAATGCTCCTGAGCATACTGCGAAATTATAAAGTGGCTTCTTACCGGGTAGCGATTGGGACCGGCCCGAGGGGTTCAATATTATCCTTTACGTTCCATTTCACTCATTACATCGACCAAAACTCCTACACTTTCCAACGGTAATGCATTGTACATGCTCGCTCGGTATCCTCCCACTGATCGGTGTCCGTTTAGGCCATTAATACCAGCTTCTTTAAGGAGTTCTTCAAAGGTAGTCTTCAAACTTTCTTCGGTAATTGTGAAGGTTGCGTTCATTAGGGATCGGTCTTCTTTTTCAGCATATCCCTTAAATAAAGGATTCAGATCTATTTCTGAGTAAACCAATTGCGCTTTTTTCTTATTTTCTTCCTCGATGACCGAAATACCTCCTAAATTTTTGAGCCATTCCATCGTTAACATTGAGGTATACACCGCAAAAACGGATGGGGTATTGAACATACTATCTTTTGCAATATGGGCTTGATAGTTCAACATAGAAGGAATTTTTCTAGAAACTTTGCCAAGAATGTCTTCTTTGATGACGACCAATGTCGTACCTGCAGGACCCATATTTTTTTGGGCCCCGGCATAAATGAGATCAAACTTGGAAAAATCCAAGGTGCGTGAAAATATGTCGGAGCTCATATCGCACACCAATGGGGCGTCCGTTACCGGAATACTCTTAAATTGTGTTCCAAAAATGGTGTTGTTGGATGTGAAATGTACATAATCCAAACCCTTTGGGATGGTATAGCCCTTTGGGATGAAATTAAAATTCTTATCCTTTGAGGAAGCAATTTCGTGCACTTCGCCAAACAATTTAGCTTCCTTAATGGCATTATCGCTCCATGTACCCGTATTGAGATATCCCGCTTTCTTTTCCAATACATTATAGGCGACCATTAAAAATTGGAGGCTAGCACCTCCTTGTAAAAATATGGCCTGATATCCTTTACCTTCAAGACCAAGAAGTTCTAGTGCCAAGGTCCTTGCTTTTTCAATGACCGTAACAAAATCTTTGCTACGGTGCGAAATCTCTATTAGGGAAAGACCAGAACCGTTGAAATCCATTATAGCCTCCGAAGCCTTTAAGAGAACGTTTTTCGGTAAGATACAGGGGCCAGCACTAAAATTGTGTTTTTTCATTTTTGATATTCGTTAAAGTAGCAAAGGTCAGGATATTTTCAAAATTTACGGGGCCGCTTTAGGTTTAATTCCCAGATGTTTTTAACAGGAATTGAACAGTATCCACCCCATCGGCATAATCATGTAAAGAGGGCTTTTGGGTTTCCCCAAAGGCAATCTCATGTTCCAAAAATCCCTTGGAAACAATACACTGTATTTTGTCGGTCTCCGAGGTCAATCTTGATTTCAACTCCGAGGGGTCATCGTAGTATTCAAAAAAAACGGAGGCAATAGGGGAAGCATAACTTTTATCTTCTTTGAGTACCAGAAAACCATTGTCTAAAATCTTAAACTCGCTCATTAAGTAAACGGCCTTGTTATAGTCGTAGTTATTGGCGTATTTATGATGGTTTACAATATCTTTGAAACCATATATGGCGGTGTAGAAAGCATCGAAATTGTATCCGGAGGGAACAAAAAGCTTGGAAACACTTCTACAACCAAGACCAAAATACCTGAACACATCCTCTCCCAAAGCGGTCAAATCGGCGCTAGACTCTTGTCCCGTTAGTACGGCGACAGAATTTCTGTTTTTACGGATAATGTTCGGCTTTTTCCCAAAATAATATTCAAAATAACGCGCCGTATTATTACTGCCGGTGGCAATAACTGCATCGTACGCCCCTAATTTATCGTTCGTGAAGATTGCACTATCCTTAAAGTGGGGCTCTATGTGTTTCAAATAATCGAAGATGAGAGGAATCAGCTTTTGGTCATTGCTCGAAAGTTTGACCAACGCCTTGTTTCCGGTAATCAAGACCGACAATAAATCGTGAAAACCTACCAGTGGAATATTCCCCGCCATGATCAGGGCAATTGTTTTTTGCTCCCCGTTTTTAAAGTCATACGCGCCCATCCATTGCCGTAGGTTTTTTTCGGTCAATAGCGTTCCCCATTCCCCGAACGCATGGATACACTGCGCTACGGTAAACCAACCGTTGTGGTGTCGGGCCATTTCAACTTCGTTCTTAAATGCATTTAACCAAGTATCACTGCTATTTTTGGAAACCACCGAGGAATCCATGAATTCACAAAATGAATTGAAAAACGCACCAAGTTTAACAAAAGCTTCTAATCTGAGGTGGTGTTGGGTCATTATATTTGTATAGAAATTGACTAGGGTTTACCTTTACACAAAAATAAGCATGCCTAACGTTTTTTAGGCATTTTAATGAAGAAGAAATTATGGCGATAATTATTACGGATGAATGTATCAACTGTGGGGCCTGTGAACCAGAGTGCCCAAATACTGCGATATACGAAGGAGCTGATGAATGGCGCTACAG
>JBARCC010000598.1:0-3239 GCA_049793635.1 Maribacter sp.
CCCTTCAAGTTTAATTAAAAATGATTTCCGCAGTGCGGGAACAAAATTAAAAATTAGAAGTTATGGCAAAGATAACAGCCGCAGAAGTAAATAAATTAAGACAGACTACCGGTGCCGGTATGATGGATTGTAAGAAAGCGTTGGTAGAAGCGGACGGTGATTTCGAAAAAGCTATCGAAATCCTACGAAAAAAAGGACAGAAAGTTGCCGCCAACAGGGCTGACAGAGATTCATCCGAAGGTGCCGCAATCGCCAAAGTGAACGATGCGAATACCAATGGTGTAATCATTTCATTGAATTGTGAAACCGATTTTGTTTCCAAAAACGATAGTTTCGTGACCTTGGCAAACGAATTGGCCGATCTTGCCATCGATTTCGATAATAAGGATGCATTTTTAGCAGCTGATTTCAAGGGAATGACCGTTCAAGAAAAACTGATCGAGCAAACCGGGGTCATTGGTGAAAAAATAGAAATCGGCGGATTTGAGACGTTGAGTGCACCCTTCGTAGGTTCTTATATACATGCTGGCAACAAAATTGCAGTTTTAACCGGTTTATCCGCAGCTGTAGATGGTGCCAGTGAAGTTGCCAAAGATGTTTCCATGCAAGCGGCAGCGATGAACCCTGTGGCCTTAGATCAAGAAGGTGTAGACCAATCTGTAATCGATAAGGAAATAGAGATTGCAAAAGACCAGTTACGTCAAGAAGGGAAACCTGAGGAAATGTTGGACAATATCGCCAAAGGTAAATTGAAGCGTTTCTTCAAGGACAACACCTTGGTGAATCAAGATTTTATCAAAGACAGTAAACAAAGTGTTTCACAGTACGTAAAATCGATAGATGGAAACTTAAAAGTTACGGGCTTTAAAAGGGTCGCTTTAGGATAATCCTACATCAGCTAACTCAATAAAAAACCGTCTTACTCCAAAAAAGTAGACGGTTTTTTTTATGTCTCGATATTCGAGATTTAAATGCTCCGAAGTTTATCTCGAAAATTTGAAGTTGTTTCCTTCAGAATATCTTCTGGGATTGCCTAGAGGTAGTTGACAGGAATCCCTGTCAGACTCAATACCCTTAACTTAGGTTCACGCTCCCTTCAACCACGCTTTCCGCAGCTCTTCCTGCGCTTGGGACACCTCTTTCAAGGGCACTATCTTTTGAACTCTTTTCATAGGCATGCCTACGGGACCCTCCACAACAACCAGCGCTCCATCGCGTTCCACCTCTATGTGTACCATAGTATCTGCAGACCACCCGAAACTTTCACCGATAATAGGTCTCAAAGTTTCAATAGTAATATCGGTTCCATTTATTTTTTTGAAAACATCACCGCCTTGTAATTTCATATCATCGAAAAAAGAGTTCAAATCGATGCCTTCCCTGATAAAAATAATACTATCCTTTTCAACATCAACGTCTATATACGGCACTTGACCGTCCATGAAATAGCCCGTTTGTTCTTGCCCTTCCGTCATGGAAAGCCCGACCTTCTCAAGGTACTTCTCGTACGCTATTGGGGTATCCCCTACCACATGGTCCTCAAAGAATACATCGACTTCCGGATAGGTCATCGCCACGATTTCAGGGATGAGGTCACCGTCATTAAAGGGTTTATCGACACCATACTTCTTCGAAAGTTCTTTCATCAACCACAACATACCCTTATCTCCGCCACTATTTTCACGCAATATCAAGTCCAACGCCATATTGATCAAGGTGCCTTTCTCATATACGTTCGCATAATTGGCAGCATAAGGTTCCTCTAAAATATTGGTGCTCATCACTGTGAAAGACAAGGCGTCGTCATAGTATTGTGCATTGTTTATCTTCCCTAAAATTCTAGTGTAGAATTCCGCTTCCGAAATCAGCCCCTGTTGAATCTGAAACAGGTTTGCGAAATACTCTGTCGTTCCTTCATACATCCATAGATGCCGGGACATTTTAGGGGCATTGAAATCAAAGTATTGTATCTCGTTCGAATGCACCGAAAGTGGGGTAACGATGTGAAAAAATTCATGGGAAACCACATCTACCATGGCCTGCTCCAAACGGTCTATGGACATCGCTTCGGGCAGAACGACCACGGTAGAGGTATGGTGCTCCAAAGCACCGAACCCCTGTGCGTCGGGCGTATTGATATCGCTCAAATAAAGTAAGATAGCATACTCTTTCGTAGTATCCACATCTCCTAAAAAGGCCTTTTGAGCACCCATCATCGTCACCATCCTATCCTTTAAGTCAGCGGCTTTGTAAATTCCGTTCGGAGAATAAACACTAAGACTTACCTTTATTCCATTGATTTCAAAGGTTTCCTTGTTCGGTTTTGCATACAGAATGGGATTATCGATCACTTCAAAATACCGACTTGCGGAAAAACCGTCCCAAAGCGCATCTGGTCTTCTATTTGCCTCTTCGGGCAGGGTTGTAGTCGCTACCAAATCGGCAGGCTTGTGCACCAACACGGTGTAAGGTATCTCTTTTAGCCCCTCAAAATAACCAACGAATCCATGCAGGTTCAGCATAAAATTAGTCCCGCTCGAAATATTGGTCCCTGCAGGTGAAAAAACTGCGTCTTCGACCTCGCGCTCGGTATCGTAGGTATCGTTTACCCAATAGGTAATTTTATCGCACTGCCTGGCATTTGTAATGCTCCACGAATTTTCGTCGAGCATACGCACCGTAAGAGGATTACCTTTATAGTCGAGTGCTTCGAAATCTTGAATATATTTTCCATAATTATCGACACTGTACGTACCTGGCACCGTTTTAGGTATACTGAAACTAATGGTTTCGGTCGTAAACGCCCCCGGATCTATTTCGACCTTTACCCGATCCTCAACAACATTGATCAGGTCAATGGAAGCTATAATGGGAGTATTATCAGCGGATACCAGCGCCTTTGAAGCACCACAGGCATTCAACAGAAAAATAAAGGAACAAAAGGCAAATACTTTTTTCATGGAAGTCATTAATTATGATATTGATTTAATTTGAAGGATTAAAGATAAATCAAATGTGAGTGATGACCTTAGAATAATTAAGTTTTGGTTCCTTTACATATACGGGACACCCATCAATATTTTTCATTATTTTTGGTGGCAAATAAAAAGATAGATGCACTACAAAAGAATACTTCTTAAGCTAAGCGGCGAAGCGCTCATGGGGGAAAAGCAATACGGTATCGATTCCAAAAGGCTAAACGAATATGCGGAAGAAATCAAGGAAGTAGTCGACAAGGG
>JBARCC010000599.1:0-2218 GCA_049793635.1 Maribacter sp.
GTTTATTTTTCCTGATTTAAATACAGGAAATAATACCTATAAGGCGGTACAACGGGAAACTGGGGCCTTAGCCATTGGCCCGATGTTACAAGGTCTCAATAAACCCGTAAACGATTTGAGCCGTGGTTGCACCGTAGATGATATTTTCAATACGGTGGTGATTACGGCCATACAGGCAGAAGGTTTTTAAGGTCATCCGCGATCACGCCCGATTTTAAATCGGGCAAAAACGTTAAAAAATGAAAAAATGAAAATTCTTGTCATTAATTCTGGAAGCTCCTCCATCAAATTTAAGGGTATTGAAATGCCTTCAGAAACGGTCATCTGTTCTGGAATGGTGGAACGTATCGGTGAATCCGAAGCTACCCTATCCTACAGAACGGTATCTGTTTCCATCAAGGAAGTAGTTCCCATAGACACGCATGCGACCGGACTCAAAAAAATAGCGGGCCTTCTTTTACATCCCGAAAAAGGAATCTTGGCGAATGCTGATGAAATTGATGCGGTTGGGCATCGGGTGGTACACGGGGGCGACTCGTTTTCCAACACCACAGTGATCACGGAATCCGTAAAAAATGAAATTCAACATTATGCCACGCTTGCACCGTTACACAATCCACACAACCTAGAAGGCATCAAGATTGCCGAGCAATTGTTTCCGAAAGCCATGCAAATAGCGGTTTTCGATACCGCTTTCTTCCAGACCATGCCCGTAAAGGCCCGTAAATTTGCCATTCCAAATGCATTATATGAGGAGCACAGGGTTCAGGTATACGGCTTCCATGGCACGAGCCATAAATACGTTTCGGAAAAAGCCATTCGATTTCTGAAGAAAGAAAAATCGAAAGTAATCACCATCCATCTGGGTAATGGGTGCAGCATGACCGCCATTGTAAACGGAAAGAGTATGGACCATAGTTTAGGCTTTAGCCCAGGAAACGGCCTTATCATGGGCTCTAGAAGTGGTGATATCGACCATGCACTGATTTTTCACTTGGTAAACAGCTTAGGATATTCGATAGACGAGGTGAATCGAATGCTTACCAAAGAAAGCGGAATGCTAGGCCTCACAGGGTTCAATGACCTGAGGGATATTCAATCTGCAGCCGAACAAGGGAATACAGCCTGTAAACTTGCCCTCGAGATGAACGCATACCGCATCAAAAAATACATTGGTGCGTATACCGCCGCCATGAACGGTTTGGATGCCATCGTATTCACCGCTGGTATTGGGGAGAATTCTTCTAAAATCCGTCACATGGTGTGTACCGATATGGAGTATTTGGGGATGCACATCGATCCCAAAAAGAACGAAGCAAAATCCGATCAGCTTCGGGAAATCAATACTACCGGCTCACGTGTTAAAATTATGGTCATACCCACCAACGAAGAATTGGAAATTGTCAAACAGGTTTTTGATATGGTCGGTTAACGATACTTTAACCTTTTTAGAGCGTTAAATTCACAAAACGCGAATGGGCTCGAGTGCTTAGTTAGGTCTCATTATTGTACTTTTGCAACCTTGCTATGAATTCATGATCAAATACGAAGAAAATATTGAAGTCAGGGGCGCTCGCGTTCACAATCTTAAAAATATAGATGTTACCATCCCCAGGGATAAACTAGTGGTTATTACCGGGCTTTCGGGCAGTGGAAAATCATCGTTGGCGTTCGACACCATTTATGCAGAGGGACAACGGCGTTACATCGAGACCTTCTCTGCGTACGCCAGACAGTTTTTAGGAGGTCTTGAACGACCCGATGTGGATAAAATCGATGGCCTTTCCCCAGTGATCGCCATCGAGCAGAAAACAACCTCAAAATCACCACGATCTACGGTGGGGACGATTACCGAAGTGTATGACTTTTTAAGATTGCTATTTGCCCGTGCCGCCGATGCACATAGTTACAATACGGGTGAAAAAATGGTAAGCTACAGCGATGAACAGATCAAGCATTTGATCATCGAATCCTTCACGGATAAAAAAATCAATATTCTTGCCCCCATCGTCAAATCCAGAAAGGGCCATTATCGGGAATTATTCGAGCAGATCGCCAAGCAGGGTTTTGTAAAAGTTCGGATAGATGGGGAAATAAAGGATATCGTCAAGGGTATGAAAGTGGATCGGTACAAGACCCATGATATCGAAATTGTGATCGACCGCTTAAAAGTGGTCGAAAGCGAGGATCTTCACAAACGCCTTTCAGAAACTATAAA
>JBARCC010000600.1:0-11684 GCA_049793635.1 Maribacter sp.
TTGGCCGTTACCGTACCCTTGAATTGGTTATTGGACAAATACTTATTGCAAGACGGTGCCTTGGTATGGTTAGGACCCGAATACGCGGATTATAACCTTAGTTTCTTATCGTTTATCCTGTTCATTGCAACCATTGCGACCATGGTACAACTGGTAGAGATTGTTGTGGAAAAATTTTCTCCTTCCCTTTATAATTCTTTAGGTATATTTTTGCCCTTGATTGCGGTGAACTGTGCGATTCTTGGAGGATCCCTTTTTATGCAGGCGCGAGAAATAGAGACTTTAGGGTTGGCGCTTAATTATGGCGTAAGTTCAGGGATTGGGTGGTTTTTGGCAATTTTGGCCATTGCCGCGATTCGCGAAAAAATAAGATATAGCAATGTACCCGCTCCGTTAAGAGGTTTAGGGATTACATTTATCATTACAGGACTGATGGGAATAGGATTTCAAAGTTTTGGTGGGATGTTGACCGGAGGTGACGAAGCAGTGGAGGAAGCGAACGAGCAGGTAAATCAATTGGAGCAACCGTTACGTTCAACTGCAGAAGAGGAAATTTTGGAACAGAAAAAAGAAATGCACGAAAAGGAAATTTCGTATAACGACGTAAAAGAATAGATATGATGTTAGCTGCAAGTACAGGTGGAACGATGTTGATTACCGTGGTCGCCTTTCTTATACTCTTAATGGCTTTGGTTGCCCTACTTTTGTTTACAAAGCAAAAATTGTCACCATCGGGTCCGGTGACCATTACGATCAATGGAGAAAAAAAGATTGAAGTATCCTCTGGGGGATCATTATTGTCCACCTTAGGAAATCAAAAGGTATTCTTACCCTCCGCCTGTGGTGGTGGTGGAACGTGTATTCAATGCGAATGTCATGTACTTTCCGGTGGAGGTGAAGCATTGCCTACCGAAACTCCTCATTTCTCAAAACGAGAATTAAACCATGGTGCTCGTTTAGCCTGCCAGGTTAAGGTGAAGCAAGATATGGAAATTACCATTCCTGAAGAGGTATTCGGAATCAAGAAATGGCCGGGAAAGGTGGTACGAAATTATAACGTTGCCTCGTTCATTAAGGAATTTGTAGTGGAAATCCCCGAGGATATGAATTATAAAGCTGGGGGTTATATCCAAATCGAAATACCGAAGTGTGAAGTGAAGTATGCGGATATGGATATCACCGCGCATCCGGAAGAACATGATACGCCTGATAAATTTAAGGCAGAGTGGGATAAATTCAATCTGTGGCCTTTGGTGATGAAAAACCCAGAAACGGTAGAAAGAGCCTATTCCATGGCTTCTTTCCCTGCAGAGGGGCGTGAAATTATGTTGAATGTACGTATTGCTACGCCACCGTGGGATCGTTCCAAAAATGGATGGATGGACGTCAACCCTGGGGTTGCTTCTTCGTATATTTTTGGATTGAAAGAAGGTGACGAGGTTACAATTTCCGGACCTTACGGGGAGTTCTTCATCAATGAATCAGATTCAGAAATGTTATACGTGGGTGGTGGAGCTGGTATGGCACCCATGCGGTCCCATTTGTACCATCTGTTCAAAACCCTAAAAACGAAGAGAAAGGTAAGTTATTGGTATGGTGGTCGCTCTAAGAGAGAGTTATTTTACTTGGATCACTTCTACAAATTAGAGAAAGAGTTCGAAAATTTTAATTTTTATTTGGCGCTATCCGAGCCTATGGAGGAAGATAAATGGAAAGTGAAAGAAAATATTGATGCCCCTGGGGATGGCTTTGTAGGATTTATACACAATTGTGTTATTGACAACTATTTAAGTCATCACGAGACACCTGAGGATATCGAGCTATATTTCTGCGGTCCTCCGTTAATGAACAAAGCGGTGCAAAAAATGGGGGAGGATTTTGGTATCCCAGATGAGCATATACGCTTTGATGATTTCGGCGGATAAACCAAAGGGAATAGTTAAAAATTTTAAAACCGATATGTACACATATCGGTTTTTTTATAAATAGGAAGGTGATGCACATTTTAACGGAACAGGAACTTCACAATTTGGCGATGAACATTGTGGGCAAGCAATTGGAAAAAGAGGGGTTTGAGTTTTTGGCGGTGAATAGCGAACTGAGAAAAAACCCTCAATTTGTCTGTACGAAAGATAAAAAGATGCGGTTTGTGGTGGTGAAGGCGATAGGTTACCCGGGAGACCCAAAGGATATCGAGTTTTTTAGATCAGATTTGAATAAGATGAAAGAGCATGCTTTAAAGTTTGAAGCCAGTACGTATTATGCTGCCGTCGGCTTGGTAAATGCATCTGATTATAATTTGCCAGTGTATTTAAACGAAGAGTATATTGTTGATTTTGATGGCCTAATGGAGATATGAGCAGATATAGTATGGTGTTGTATTTAGGTGTGTTATGTTTTTTGTCGTGCAAGGATGATCCGTCCGGATACCGTAATGTAAATGCCGGTGGCGCATTGGGAACATCGTATAGTATTATAAGTATTACCAGTGAACAAGTGGAGCTACAGGAACAAATCGATTCTGTATTTGCAGTAATCAATCAGTCTTTATCCACCTATCTCCCTGAATCGGATATTTCTAAGATAAATAGGGGAGATTCAACATTGATGGTAGACCACATGTTTCGCGAGGTGTTCGCCTTATCCAAAGAAATATACGAGGATACAGAGGGCTATTTCGACCCAACCGTAGGTACCTTGGTGAATGCTTGGGGTTTCGGTCCTGAGCTTCAAATGGAGCTGGATAGTGCGAAAGTGGATAGTCTGCTGCGGTACGTTGGCTTTGGTAAAGTAGCGCTTACCGCTGATCATACCATAAAAAAAGCGGACCCAAAGGTATATATGGATTTCAATGCCATTGCAAAAGGCTACGCCATCGATAGGCTGGCGGCTATGCTAGATGAAAGGAACGTGGAACACTATTTAATCGAAGTGGGTGGGGAATTGGTGGCAAAGGGAATCAATGCCTCCAAAGGTAAACCGTGGGTCGTGGGTATAGATGACCCTCAAATGGATACCGAGCGAACAACCAAGTTGCTGATAAATCTCAAAGATAAGGCTTTGGCTTCTTCCGGGAATTATAGAAAATTCAGGGTCGATGAACGTACCGGTAAGAAGTACGTACATACAATAAATCCCAAAACGGGATTCACACAGAATTCTAATACGCTTGCGGTTACCATTCTGGCAAATGACTGTGCAACGGCCGATGGTTATGCTACTGCATTTATGGCGATGGAGTTGAGCGAGGCGTTTAAACTCATTAATAAAAATGTGGATTTAGACGCGTATATCGTGTATTTGGATGAAAATGGGGAGACCCAAGAATTCTTGACCAAAGGATTCAAGGCCTTGGTCGTTGAGTAACTACTTTTCCACAAAGGGAATAATTTCGCCTTGCGCCAATCGATAGCGGTCTATATCGGTTGCAGACAGTTTACTGGTGTAGTCTATTTCCGATACTTTAAAGCCAAGCGACCGTAATTTTTGGAAATAATCACGCCCGTAGATACGTACATGGTCGTATTGCCCGAATATTTTGGCACGCTCCTCTTTATCAGTAATGGAATCGTCTTCAAACGTGGTATCGCGTTGAAGGTCTTGTGGAATTTGAAAAACGCCCCAACCGCCTATCTTCAGAACCCTGTAGAGCTCCTGCATGGCTTTAGTGTCATCTGGAATGTGCTCTAGAACGTGGTTGCATAAAATGACGTCGAACGCGTTATCTTCGAAAGGGAGGTTACAAATATCTGCCTTTACGTCGGCAAGTGGGGAGTTTAAATCTGTCGTGGTATACGTTAAGTTTTGCAATGTTCTAAAACGCCGGTAGAAGGCCTGTTCAGGGGCAAAATGTAAAACACGTAGCGGTGCGTTGAAAAAATTGGTTTCATTTTTTAGAAACAACCAAAGAAGCCGATGTCTCTCCAAGGATAATGTAGAGGGGGACAAGACATTTTCCCTTGATGTTTCATAACCGTAAGGTAAAAAGCTACGAAAGGTCTTCCCGTCTATAGGGTCTTCGAAGGTGTTACCTTTATAATAAAAGGCGAAAAGCGGTTTTAGCAGATAGCTGAATGAAATTAAAACGGGCCTGGGTATGAGATTAAGAAAGAATTTAAAAAGTTTCTTCATATGTGGCTTCCCTAGCGAACTGTTTTAACAGTTCTAAACGCGTCTTCTTCAGTACTCTTAATGCCAAGTGCTTCATAAATGTAATGGAACGTTGAGAGTAATTCAGGTTTTCCATTTACCAAGGCGACGTTGTGTTCAAAATGTGCGCTGGGTTTACCATCGGCCGTTAAAATCGTCCATCCATCCTTTAGCTGCTTAATGCTCTTGGTGCCCATATTGGTCATGGGTTCTATGGCAACGGTCATACCCTCGACGAATTTTTTACCACGTCCGCGTCTACCATAATTCGGCATTTCGGGATCTTCGTGCATTTTGCGACCCAATCCATGTCCCACCAACTCACGCACGACCCCGTAGCCATGGGCTTCTGTAAATTCTTGTATGGCATAACCCACATCTCCAACCCTATTCCCAAGTTTGAATTCCCGTATGCCAACATACAACGATTGTTTGGTTACCTCAAGTAATTTTTTCACTTCTGGAGTCACTTCTCCCACTTCGAAGGTATAGGCATGATCTCCATAGAATCCGTTTTTAAGTGCGCCACAATCTATGGAAATAATGTCTCCTTCTTGCAAGGGCGTTTTATTCGGTATGCCATGTACGACTTGGGCATTCGGACTCATACAAAGTGAGTTTGGAAAATCATACAATCCAAGAAAACCTGGAACTGCACCATGATCTCGTATAAACGTTTCTGCCAAGGTATCTAAATGAAGGGTCGTTACTCCTGGTTTTACCTCTTTTGCGAGCATCCCTAAGGTTTTGGAAACGACTAAGGCACTTTCACGCATTAATTCAATTTCCTCGGCAGTTTTGATCTTTATCATTACAGTCTGCTATACAATTACTTTTGATGTTCTTTTAGACCAGCGATTCTTGGGTCATGTATTCCGATTTTTTTATCCCCATCATTTTTAATATTGTGGGTGCGATATCGCCCAAAACACCATCATTGATGTATTTTATATCCTTATCTACCAAAATCAACGGTACGGGATTGGTCGTATGTGCCGTGTTCGGACTACCATCGGCATTGATCATCGTCTCGCAATTGCCATGATCGGCTATGACGATTACCGAATAGTCGTTGGCAACCGCTGCGGTGATTACATCCTTTGCACATTGGTCGACAGTTTCACAAGCCTTTACGGCCGCCTCCATAACACCGGTATGACCCACCATATCGGGATTGGCAAAATTAAGACAAACAAAATCCACCTCCCCCTTTTCAAGCTCTGGGATGATACTGTCCCTGATCTCAAAAGCGCTCATTTCAGGTTGAAGGTCGTAGGTCGCTACTTTTGGGGAAGGGCATAAGATACGTTGCTCGCCATCAAAAGGTACTTCCCTGCCGCCATTGAAAAAGAAGGTGACATGAGGATATTTTTCGGTCTCGGCAATGCGTATCTGCTTTTTACCGGCTTTTGATAAAACTTCTCCCAAGGTTTCTATGATATTATCCTTGTTGTACACAACATGCACGTTGTGATACGATTCGTCATAATTGGTTAGGGTCATATAGTAGAGATTCAATTTGTGCATATTCAATTCATGCATATCTTCTTGACTCAATACTTGAGTAAGCTCACGGCCCCGGTCTGTTCTAAAATTAAAGAAAATGACCACATCACCTTCCTTAACGGTGCCAATGGGTGTACCATCGGTACTGGTCATTACAATGGGTTCGATAAATTCGTCCGTTACGGCATGGTCGTAATTTTTTTGTATCGTTTTTCCGATATCTGTCGATTTTTCTCCTTCGGCATTCACGATAAGGTCGTAGGCTTTTTTAACCCGTTCCCATCGTTTATCGCGATCCATTGCAAAATATCTGCCAATGACCGAAGCCAATTTGGTGTTTTTATCAGTACAAAAATGGACCATATCCTCTAAAAATCCTTTTCCGCTTTTAGGGTCAACATCCCTACCGTCGGTAAACGCATGAAGATACATTTGTTCCACACCCGAATCATTACCTGCCGTAATAAGGCCTTTAATGTGATCGATATGGCTATGCACACCACCATCGCTGAGCAAACCTAAAAAATGAACGGCTTTTTTATTCGTTTTCGCATAGCCGAAGGCATCTTTCAAAACCAGTTCATCACGAAGGGTATTTTCCTTAACCGCCTTATTGATCTTGGCAAGATCTTGATATACAATTCTACCGGCTCCTAAATTCATATGACCCACTTCACTGTTTCCCATCTGGCCTTCGGGAAGACCCACATTCATACCATCGGTCAAGAGGTTTGCATTAGGATATCTAGTGTAGAGACTATCTATAAATGGGGTATTGGCCTTATCTACCGCAGAAACTTCGGGGTCTGGCGATTTACCCCATCCGTCCAAAATCATTAAGATTACCTTTTTGTTCATTGTACCAAGAGATTAGAATTCAAAAATACTATGTTCTCCTTTGACACCCTATTTTGTGACGCATCTTTTTTATGGTATTAAAGGTGCTAGGGGTCTTCACGAGGACACTTTGAAGATTGTACAAATAAGGGCAACTCCTATTTTCAAGAAGGATGTCGTATACGTTCCTAGAAAAAACTTCTGGACCTGAACAAGCAAAGACTCCTTGTACATAGGGATGTTCATAAGGTTCTACAGTACTTTCCACCTACAGCAGTGGTTAGTGGGTTGCGTGTAAGACCTGTGTGTCGGCGGAACCCTAAAGAAGTTCCGTAAAATTCAAATGCTGCCGCAGTCTCCGAATATGGGCATCAACCATCTTAGTTTTAGTACAGCTTTTGATGACATTGAAAATTCAAAATTTCGGATTTTAGGAAAGATGAATAGGTATACCTACGTAGGAAAAATAAATGGACAGGGTAGCGCAAATCTATTTAAATTGTTAAATCTATATTATATATTTCTTAAATTAAAAATAATGTAATTAATGTATGGTATTTTTATCAAATTAATAATCATTAATGGTGTAAAAGATAAAAATTATGAAAAAGTTAGTTTCAATAGTAGTATTCAGTATGGTCACCATGTTGGGTACGTATGCCCATGAGGGTATAAATGGGCATACCTCTGAGGGTAAACCTACCACGTTTAATGAAGAAATCAATTTATTATGCAAAGCCGCTATGGAAGGTGATGTCGATCAAGTAAGGAGTTTAATCGCTTTGGGGAACGAACCGAATGAAAAATCATTGGGCCTTACCCCCGCCATGTATGCCGCCCGGTACAATAAAGCGGATGTTTTAAAAGTATTATTGTTGAACGGAGCCAACCTAGCTATAAAAAGTGACAAAGGGTATACCGCCAAGGAGTATGCGGAGATGTCAAATGCAAAAGAGGCACTTTTGGTGATGGATTCGGAATAATCACCATTACCCTAATCGATAGACATGAAAAAGGCTTGTTGGAAATTTCCAACAAGCCTTTTTTCAAGTACTAAAATTTACTCCAAATAGTGTTCAGGTAAAAGAGTAAAAAATGTTAAAATTCAAATCCGTTAACAGCTCTATACACAAAAGCATACATGGCCATAAATAACATTAAGGCGCAAAAAACAGAGTAAACTTTTAAGATTGCAACCAATATATCCGGTTTACAATTTTCAAACGCTTCAATGTAAAGGTTTCTAAAATGTGTAATCGTTCCCATTATAGTGTTCTTTCTATGATTAAATCATAGCTATAAAGGCAAATTTAAATGGTAAAACAAGCTTGGGACTCTCTCAAATTTACAAAAATAATGGAGGCTTCCGATTTTAGGAACGTTAAAATACCCGAATATCCGATTAACCTTTGTTTTGATACTTTTCTATGCTTTCCTTAATTTTTTCAATTCTATTTTCGGGATCCGGATGGGTACTTTGAAATTCGGGAACACGATTGGGACCACCGGCCGCTTTCAGTATTTCCATGACCTTAATCATTTCATAGGGATTATAGCCAGATTGGATCATGAAAAGCACCCCTAACTCATCACTTTCCAATTCATCGTCCCTTCCATTGGTAAGCAGCGTATTCTGACCGATACTACCGACCACCTCTCCCATATCTGCACCGACAGACGCTCCCATGGTCAAGGTTTGCCAGAAACTACTATCCGCAATGCGTTCGGCTGAATGCCTGCCGATTACATGACCGATTTCATGCCCCAAGACCCCGGCCAACTGCGCTTCGTTCAATTTCGAAAATAGGGCATACGTAATAAAACATTGCCCTCCCGGCAAGGCAAAGGCATTTATGGTCTGATCATCTGCCAATAAATGAAAATCGTAGGTGTATGGTGTTTCTTTGGCAACACCACTTTGCACTAATTTTTTACCTACCGCATCTACATAGGCCTGTAATTTTTCGTCTGGATACAGACCACCATACTGTTGTGCAATTTCAGGAGCACTCTGTAAGCCTATGGCAATTTCTTGCTCGGCGGACATGTTGATGTGTTGGGAACGCCCCGTGTAGGGGTTCTCCTCTTTGTTACTACATTTTTGTACAAAGGCAAAAGCGACAATGGCCAAGCCGATGAATATCCTGATTTTCCAACTTCCTCTTCTCATGGTAAGGTGCCCTTATTCAAGGTCTAATGTACGAAACGCCTACAGAAGTACTCTATTGATATCCAATATATTATTTTGAATGTAGGATTTTAAAAACCCGTTGGTAAAATGTTCGGAGCCATAAAAATCCTCTTGTTGTAAAAGGGAGGTAATGTTCTTGCTTCTAAATTGTTCCAACATCGGTATGGAAAGAGGGGCGTAGCTATAGTGCCATGGTTCGTATTTAAATCCCCTTCGTTTGGGTTCATCGGTATAAACAAGGTAAAAACCGTAGGTCTCCGAATGTTCATCCATCCATCGTTTAAAATCTTCGAATGGGCCGCCCGCGCCAAATTTTTCGGGTACAAGTACGTCGCCTTCTACATTTCGGTATCCGTCCACCACATCGATGTCGGTACCCCAATGGTGCCTGCTGGTACCGGGTATGGTTGAATATTCTATAATTTTATCGATGGCCGCCAAGGGTTTCATGCCCTCGTCCGTATTGTTGATGAATTTACGTTCAAAAATGGTGCGTTGCCGCTCGAAGCTACGATAGCTAGAAACAATTTTGAGCTCGATACCGGCAATGTACGCCGCCTTTTTCATCTCTAGAAAGGCATCGTGGGCTTCCTGCCGAAGGTTGATTCCTTTTCCGAAGAGTTCAATTTTAGCTTTGCCCATTAATTCGGTAATGGAGTACTCAATGTCTTCTTGAGCAAATAAGTGCGGAGTAAGGCTTACTGCCAAAGTGGCGACCCCGGTTTTTTTTATAAATGTTCTTCTTTGCATCATTCTGTAATAGGTGGTTTACTAAAAAATCTTGCTAAGGATTAAATTTACACATTTTATCCTTGTTTTTATTGACAATTCTCGTTCCAAGAAGCCTCGTGTATGAATATTTTTTTACTCTTGATACGTGGTTAGGTAAAGATACCCTTGTGATTTTTGATTGAAATCTTTAAGGTTTACGATGTAATAATAAATACCGGAGGCTAACCCGATTTTCCTATGTATTACCGATTGTCTATTGGAAATTCCATCAAATTCGTTGGTGTAATTTTCTTTAGAGTATACTAAAATCCCATACCTGTCGTAAATCTGTATGGAATTATTTGGGGAATTTTCTATTCCTTCAATTTCCAGTCTATCATTAATACCGTCACCGTTGGGAGTGATATAGTAATTGTCAAGATCGATTGTAGAAAGTGTCTCAAGCCCTTCTCCTAATCCACCAATGGTGATGATTTCATAATCGTTAGGTATAAATTCATTAGAAGTTATGCTTCCAGCTTCAAGGTTTCCGGCAAAAGAAACTGCACCTAAATTTTCCCATTGTTTGGTTATTAAGTTCCAACCTACTACTCTTAAATTATTTAATGTATCTCCTAATAAAAATGTTGAACTTTCAGAATTCCAGGTCAGTGTTACATTTGAAGGAACTTCTCCTTCCAAATGCCAAAATTCATAATTGCTCACTGAAAGAGCTGGATTTTCTACTGAGGCGGTATTGAAAGAAGTTCCAAAAATACTAGGACTATTTGGGTCTTCATAGTAGTAACCTCCTTTGGCGTAATCGTTTATAGCAGAAGACGATATTGTAAGTGGTCTAATGCGCTGATTATCGCCAACGGGAAAAGTAAATTCTGATTTTCCTAGCATTGATACATAACCATCTACCATTTTAAGGTCGGTCTCACCAAAGTACTCGGCATCCGAAATAAAGTTAAGATTAACCTCTGATGTTATTCTGGGGGTATAAATAGTCCCTGAAACTAAATTTAAACTTTTTAAAATGCCCACAGTATTTTCAATATATAGACCATTGTCAACAACAATTTCGGTGTCGTAAAAAATAGGATTCGAGGTGCCCGAGATGGTCAATTCATTTACTTCATCATAAAAACCTACAAATCCCAAATTTTGATTAAAAGGACCATCATTGACTAAATTGGTATGAAAGCCAACCAAAGCTTGGTCGTGAATTTGGATAGTACCATAATTATGTACTGCATCCTGACCTTTTACCGTTAAGGATGAAAGAATCATGAAAAACAAAAGTTTAAGTTGAAATTTCATCTCTTTTTTATAAGTCTAGAATGGTGAACATAAATTCTGAATCAAACCTAGAGCGATCGGTTCCACCATTATCATTATCACCGATGATTACTTCAAAACTCGTTGCAGTCTGGCTATTATAGGATATCCCTGGATCATCATTTCCTACCCCACCTCTTCCGGGCTGTGTCAATTGTATAATATAATCAGCATCGGAAACGGCTCCAGGTGGTAGGTTGATCACATAACGACCGACACTTAGTCTGCTCGAAGTTACCCCTGTCGTTGCTCGTGTTACAGCTCCTCCTGCAGATATTTTACCAAAAGCTTTAATAGGACTTTCATATACTGCGCTTATGTCGACCCAATCGGTACCGGTTGCCGTGGTGCTCAACACCTGACCAAGTGTTCCTGCATCCCCATCTTTATCCTCTAGACTGCCATCTAAGCGCATATTGCCCGCAATTTGTAATGCCTCATCGGGAGTTGCGGTCCCAATACCAATATTTCCTGAAGCGTCAATTCTAAGCGCTTCAGACCCGGCAGTACTAAAGCCTAGTTGATCGGCAGCTGCCCTAAACATTCCGGTGTTTCCATCATCGTTAAAACGGTAAGCAGGTGCATTTGCTGTGCCATCGGCATTTGCAAATGACGATGCCCGAACTTGCCCGTTAACTTGTAATTTATGGGTAGGTGTATTTGTTCCAATTCCCAAACGATTGTTCGTAGTGTCCCAAAACAATTGTGAATTGTTATCCGTAGGATTTCCAGTTGCTCCTGCAAAATAAACAGATCCAGCAGTTCCTGTATGTTGCGTTGCATTATCGACATAGGTCTTCACCGCAAGTTCGGTCGGGAACAGGGTATTGGTCGCGTCGGCCAGGGTAACGTCACTGGACTTGTTCGTGCTGTTCTCCTTAAGGGCGATGGCCGTATCGGCATCACTTTCATTTAGGTCAACATCGGCCTGTACCGCCGCGATAGC
>JBARCC010000601.1:0-4428 GCA_049793635.1 Maribacter sp.
GCCCCACCTTCTTTTAAGGCGAGGTCGAAATCATAATCCGATAATGTTCTGGAACTCGCGTTTAGGGTAAGCACCCCCAACGGATTCTGTAATACTTCAAAATCATTGATTTGAATGTCGGCCAATAGCCCGGAAGCGTCGTACGGATTCAGTATAATAAAATCGCCTTCTACCTTACCTTTCGCCAAGGCTTCATCAGGATTGAGCAAACTCAAAAACGTCTGTAACTGAAAGTTTTCAAACAAAATGCCAATATGCTCCGCTTCGACATTGGGAAGGCTGTTGGAGATTTCCATTTTTTGGGCATTTCTGCTCAGGATCAGGTTTTGAAATTCGGTGTAGGCTTCCGCTAGGGTTATTGCGTTATCTTCAGGAATATCCCACTGCTTTTTATTTAAGATCAGGTCTTTGGGGTCGATATGGAGCTTAAGGGTATCTTTTTCAAAAACCAGTTCAGATGCAATATGCATTACCTGAACGGTATCGTTTTTAGAATTGAAATCCATCAACAATTCCCTGTTCTTAAGGTTGCCTTCCAAATAGGTTTCCTTCAAATGCAACGGATCATAAACAAGGTCGGCTATACCGGCAGAGAATCTTAGGTCTAACGAATCGCCCCTAAGGTAGGCGTTCAAACTATCCACGGAACTACCGGCATAGGTCAGTTTAGGTACATGGACCTCGGCGGATAGGAATTGTTTTTTAGCATCAAAACGGGCACTGATGTTTACCGAATCCAAATCTTGAATGCCGTTGAGAAACACCTTTGATAAGATAGGCGTAGGTTCAATGGCAAGGCGTAATTCTGCGATGACCGCATCTTCAGCGGAAAACGCTTTTGGGTCAACGGTGAAATAATGTTCCACTTGCTTTTTTAAGGCCTCGATGATACGCTCGGGGGAAGCATTCGAAGAAAGCGCCCCATCTATAAACCCACCTTTAATGGAAAGGTCTGTTATAGCATCATCGATGTGGGCCTTAAGGTGTATAGGTGACAGCTGATATTGTTCATTATCAGCCACCGCGATACCCTCAAGAATATCACTTTCTATGGTAAAATTGGAAGGGCTTCCTTTATACGAAGCATTGATATTTGCGGCGACCTTGATATTATTTTTGGTGAACCCTAACTTTTGAAGATCCGCACCGATGATGTCCATGGTTAAGCCAATGTCGTTGGCAGTATCCGCTAGCACTAGATTTGCCTCCGCTTTCATGTTCAGGTTCGGGTCACTGATGTTCGCCGTGAGCGAACCGCGACCGCTTGCGATGTTCCCGGAGAGGTCTAGGTCGGTATAGGTATAGCCGCCATATTCAAAGGTAGTGATGGCGCCGTCGAGCTTTGCGTTCAGCGTAGAGCGTTCCGAGCCCGAACCACTTCCTTCTAGGTTGAGTGAAAGCGTTCCTAACGCCTCGTTTTGTAGTAACGTGCCTAACTGCAAACTGTCTACAGATAACGCTCCCATGAAGCTCAAGTCATTTCCAAAATCAAGTTTGGCATCAATGCTGGCGACTCCTTCCGGAATCGTAACACGCATATTTGGCTTTAGATAGGTAGTGCCACCCGACAATGTTCCCGATACCATAAGCGTCTCGGGGATAGAAATTCCCAGTTGTTGGGACGATATAAACTTTGAAATGTCTTTTTTAGTGGTGTTCAGGGTAATATTGTTTAAATCGTACGTCAAGGAATCGGGTACCGTTACATTGCCCAGCGTCCCTCGGGCAGTAAGTTCGGTCATAGTTCCCCAACGAAGGTCGCCCTTGAAATCGGTTACTTTTTTGAGATTGCCGGTAGCACTTAGGGAACCGGTGATCGGTTGTTCAACCAAGGAATCGATGTAGACATTTTGGCGTAAGGCAGGTGTAAATTGCCGCACGTCCTCCATGTGTAGTACCAGATTTGAAATAGCGGCGGATAGGGAACTGTTCTGCGGATGTTCCAGAGCCTGCTCAAAAGAAGCAAATTCCACGTTCATAGTGGCACTTGCCGAACTTTCATTGAATTGAAGGGATAACCCAGAAATTGAGGCACTGGTATCGTTCAAAGCTGCCTGAAACGCTAATTTCTCTAAACGAATGCCACTGGTTTCATATAGGGAAAAGTCCGAAACCGTTACTTGAAAGGTTTTTGGCCGGTATTCAAAATCGGAAGCCTTCATCCGAAGCCGTTGAATTTCAAATGCATTCGGATCTAACAATTCAGGGGATTGCGCGGTATTGTTAAGGCTGTAGGTAAATGAATTCTGCTCAACCGCCAGATTTTTCACCCCAAGAACGAATTCTGGCCATATGAACGGGGTTTCCGCTTCGTTCCCAGGCACTTCGTTTTTAGCGTCGCTTAATGCCAGCGCTATCTTGGAACCGTTCAAGATGAGGTCATTGGTTTCGTATCGATTTTCGGAAACGTCAGCCAAAATTTCGGTGAGATGTACTGTTCCAATATTAAACCGCGTGTCCAAACCATCCGGTTTAGAGGTATAGGCAATGTCAACGTCCATCATAGAAAAGTCTTCGACCTCGACAAAGGGAAGGGTAGTGGAGGTGGTATCTTCACTTTCGGGAAATGGATGTGTTTGAACGTAAGAGCATCGGGTGTCCTCAAGGGTAAAATCACCCGCCTTAAATTTCATTTTTTCCAAATCAAAGGCGGAGACATCAAGGACGAGGGCACCCAGATTCAATGTCACTTCGGTACCCATGTACTCGTCGAGGTAGGTGAAATCCCAGTCCGTGAAATTGAATTCACCTAAGGAAATGGCCATGGGTTCGGAGGTGTTCGCAGTGGGTTCTGAGGGCGATGAGAACGCAGCCACTAAAAACGAAAAATTGAATGTGTCTGGGTCGCCCCCGCGTGAAATATGGGCCGTGAGTCCATCCGCAGAAAGATATTCTATTGAAAGCGCATTGTTGAAAGCGATGGGGTAAATAGGAATGTCTGCCTGTAAAGTGCGTGAATAGAGCAGGGTATCGCCCCTTTGGTCCTCAACATACACCTCTTCTAACAAAAGATCACCCGAAAAGGTGATAAAAGCACGGCCTACTTCTATCTTGGTATCCGTTTTACCGGAAGCATAGGATGTAATTTTACCGACAATAAAATTTTGTGCCCACGGAGTTCTAATGACCAACACCAGGATAAAAAAAAATAAAACGAACCCGAGTACTACTTTCCCTAAACGTTTGAGGTAGATAATCGACTTGGATTTTTTTTGGGTCATGCCGTAAACAGTCTTTACTGTAGATGTGGAATACTTATAAACTGTTCACCATTTTAAAATTCCAACTCAATATCGGTTTGGGCCAATACCCCCGTGATGATGATGATGAGCAGAACGATGATAATGACCAGGTTATAAAAACGTCGTTTTTTTTGTTTGGTTTCTTTTAGGGTGGCCATAGGTAGTGCAAAGATAAAAGTTACAAGGTTAATATTTGACTTTTTACGGTTTAAGATGGATGCTTTAGCGAGCATGATGCATATCGTTTGCCTTAAAAGCACCCATTGGTATTTGGGTTACTCGATAATCCAGATTCAAAGCTGTCTGCCATCAGGCAAGTTGCTTCGAGGCCTACCCCTGCCGGACAGGCAAGCTTGCTTCGAGATAACATATAAATTTCCTTTCAAGGTCTCACGGACTTTCCTCGATGCAGTTTACTCACATTGCATTATGAAAGACCTTTTACCTGCACACTGTGAAAACGATCTGCCTGTAGCCGTAAAAGTTCTTCCGCTTTTTTCTTTTTATAGCGGTATACATCCTCATCGACCTTCAAGTCTTCATAGATGTTTTGGTTCATGGCATTGTCCGCAGAACGTATCAGCGCCCTTTGTGCTATTTTCTGGGCTACCCAAGTGGCAAGAATACTTTCTTCCTCTTGAAGTTTGAGGTCATATTCCCCTTTTGGAGCAAGTAGCTTGGCAATGATTGGGGAGGTTTCTATGGCCAAGAACAGTAGAAAGATAAAAAAAGAAGGGAACCAGGCCAAGGTACCCAGGGCATTGATACGCGCCATAAGGCCATCAAAACCATCGATAATGGGTTGTGTGCTCTGCACCGCCTTCTCATACTCTGTATTGAGCAGGGCAATTTCACCGGCTATAGCGTTCAACTTTGCGGTATTCGTTATTTTGAGGGCATTCAGTTCGGCCAGCGTAGCATCATGCTTTTGACGTTTTTCGGCATACACAGGTCCTTTCCCTAAACGCTTGGTGCCGGTAGTGCCTTCCGCTTCCGTAATATAGGTCTGGTAGAGTGCGTTGGTTTCATCTTCCTTGGCAGTAATCTCGTTTCGTAAAATACGCATGTCTTGGTTTAATCGTTCTATTTTTGGAGTGTATTGCAAGGCCAATTGGTCTTTGTTCGCCAAGGTAAGTTCATTTTTTTGCTCCAATAACACTTGATTGATTTCCTTTTCAAAAATTTT
>JBARCC010000602.1:0-5569 GCA_049793635.1 Maribacter sp.
AATTTTGGTTGAAGAGAAGATAAGCGGCCAATAGGGCGGCAGCGGCAATCAGAACGATCCTAAAAATCAGTTGGTAGTAAATATTCTTGCTGACCATTAGTTGTCGGATTTTTTCAGTTTGTTGTACAAGGTCTGCCTTGAAATCCCTAATTGTTCGGCAGCGGCACTATAATTACCATCGTGTTCGTTCAATGCTTTATGGATCATCCTTAATTCCATTTCCTCCAAGGTTTTAGGTCCATTTTCGGTCTGGACGGTGGTTTTGGGTTCCAAGAAAAAATCAGCGGATTTCAAAACGTTTCGTTCAGAGAGTATCACCGCCCGCTCAATGGTATGCAGTAATTCACGCACATTGCCGGGCCAAGGGTATTGCATTAATTTTTCTTGTGCAGATTGGTTGATCTTAAGACTCGGTTTCCCGTATTTATGTCCGAATTTCTTCAAGTAGAACTCTGCCAAAATAAGAACGTCGCCATCACGGTTTCGTAGTGCCGGAACTTCAATTTGTATGGTATTGATGCGGTACAGCAAGTCTTCCCTAAAAAGTCCGTCTGCGACCATTTGGTCTAGATTGCAGTTGGTCGCACAGATCAATCGGATATCGACCGAAATCGATTTGTTCGAACCCACACGTACCACCACCCTATTTTGAATGACCGATAGTAATTTGGCCTGCATCTGTAGGGAGAGGTTGCCTATTTCATCCAAGAACAAGGTGCCCCCGTTGGCCGCTTCGAATTTACCCGCACGGTCCTCCTTGGCATCCGTAAACGAACCTTTTACATGTCCGAAAAGTTCGCTCTCGAACAGGTTTTCAGAAATAGAGCCCATATCCACAGAGATGAACACCTCATTATTTCTAGTAGACGATTTATGCAGCTCGCGGGCGATCAGCTCTTTTCCGGTACCATTTTCACCCGTGACCAGAATATTCACATCCGTTTTGGCCACTTTTTGAACCAAGCTGAGTATTTTGTTCAAAGCCTTGGAATTGCCGATGATGTAATTTTTATGCTGGTTAATGACCTGTTTTAGGTTATTTTCCTGTTGCCGTAGCTGTAAAACCTCTTTTTTCGATTTCCTGAGTTCATAGGCCGATTTTACAGTAGTCAATAAACGTTCATTGTTCCATGGTTTAAGGACAAAGTCAGACGCTCCTTCTTTCAAGGCCTCCACGGCAAGTTCAATGGCACCATACGCCGTCATCATAATGACCGATACCTGCGGAACTTTCTTTTTGATCTCGCGTAACCAATAGAGTCCTTCGTTACCGGTATTGACCCCTGCAGAAAAATTCATATCCAATAATATGATATCAATTTCGGCAAGGTTGGGAAATGAGGGTAGAAGGTTTGGGTTGGAGAGGGTCTGAACGCTCTTATATTCGAATTGCAGGAGAATTTCCAAGGCACTTAAAACGCTTTTGGTATCATCCACTACAAGGATGTTGGCATCGATCATAAAGCTTTGCAAGTTTAGGTTCGTATAAAGCTACTTATTGCAGGGCATACTTTTTATAAAGTGTCAAAATATTTTACAATATCTGTACAACATTTTTACAGTATGATTAAAATTGATATCGCAAAATTAGTGTAATATACTGATAAACAACGTACTAAATTTATGGCACATATATAGTATTACCTTTGGCATACCAATATACATAATGAACCAAAAAATCAAAATAACCTCTATATTGCTCACTTTGTTTTGGGGTTCACTGTGTGCGCAGGAAACGTGGACGTTAGATGAGTGCGTTGCCTTTGCCATCGCTAACAATTTACAGCTTAACGACTTTGAATATACCCATCTCTCCAATAAGGAAACCTACAGGCAATCGATCCGCAACTTACTGCCTTCCGTAAACGGTTCTACAAGCTACACCATCAATTTTGGGCGTAGCACGGATCCCTTTACCAATGATATTGTAACTACCGATTTCTTCACGAACAGCTATTCGTTGGAATCTTCGATAGACTTATTTCAAGGTTTCCAGAAAATAAATGCCATTAAGGCCTCGAAGTTCTTGTTCAAGGCTACGCAGGAAGAAGTGTTGCAGCAAAAGTTTTTATTGGCGTTTAGGGTCATGCGGGCTTTTTACGACATTCAGTTTTTTAAAGGGTTGGTGGCCATATCCAAAGAACAGCTCACGGTTTCCCAATCCAATTATGACTTGGTGGAGAAACAGATCGAGCTGGGGTTAAAGGCCGGGGCAGATCTCTACGAAGCGGAATCTTTGTTGTTGACCGATAAACTCAACCTTACCCAAAGTAAAAATCAATTGGCTGCTGCCGAACTTTCTTTGATTCAAGAGATGAATTTGGAGAACACCTCAGAAATTTCAATTCAAGAGGATTTTCAGAATATAGCGGCTGAAATGGGGAACATGGAAATACAATCGGATTCCGTTTACGACGAGGCACGTGAATTTTTACCTTTGATAAGAGCGCAGGAATTGAGAACCAAGGCAGCACAAAAACAAGTTGCCATTGCTAAAGGAAGGCTATTGCCATCGATTTCATTGTTCGGTGGGGTAGGAACCGGTTATTTTGAAACCACGCGCGACACCCTTGGCAACACGTTGCCTTTTAGGGAGCAGTTCAGGGACAACACCTTTCAATATATCGGGGTCAATGTAAACATACCTATAAGTAACGGTGGGTCTGCTTGGTCAAGGGTCAAACAGTCTAAAATAGAAAGGGCTCGAGCCGAGAACAATCTAAAAACGCAGGAGCAAGAGCTATTTCAAACGATACAGCTGTTGGTACAGGATTACAACTCGCTGCTTGTGGAGTTGGAACAAAGCGACCAGAAAGTGATAGCGCAAAACCTATCTTTTGCCATCGCTCAAAAAAGATATGAAAAAGGGCTGATCAACGCGTTGGAATTGTTTACCGCTAAAAATCTGTTTGCCAGTGCCCAAAATGAAAATTTACAGGTAAAACTGCGTTCGGAAATCAATAAACGGACACTGGATTTTTACAAAGGGCTGCCAGTGTTTGAGATAGGCTCCCAGGCCCCCTGAGGGAGAATATTAAGATGAAAGTGGTAAAACGGGGATAAGAATTGAAGTACTAAGTGAAAAGTGAAGAGTGAAAAGTGGAGATATTGTATAAAAAGTAAGGTCATTGAGCTTTTCTGCCGGCGAGCAGGCGTAGCGGAAATGACAGGCCAACAACCGACAACGAAAAACGAATAACGGTCATTGAGCGTAGCCGAAATGACAAGCCATAAACGAACAACGAAAGCATGGATATAAAATTAGAAAAGAAAAAAGGGTTGAGACCCAAACATTACGGGTACATCGCATTGGGTATTTTAGTCCTATTTGTTGGGTATCAACTGCTATTCGCGAATTCGGTCTCCACCTTTCGAACAGAGAAAGACAAGCTTTCGATTGCCGAGGTCAGCGCAGGTAAATTTGATGATTACATTACCATTAATGGTAATGTAGCACCGATAGCCACGATTTATATGGACGCTTACGAAGGCGGCCGTGTCACCGAAAAATTAATCGAAGAAGGCGCGATGGTCCAAAAGGGGGATATTATCCTAAAATTGGAGAATATGAATCTATATGAACAGATATTGGCCAGTGAAAGTAATTTGGCCTTAAAGCAAAACGACTTGAGGTCTACGAAATTGACCTTTGATTCCCGTCAAGTCGAGGGGAGAAGGTCTTTAGCGACCGCCAGTACCGATTTACAACGATTAAAAAGAAACTACGAACAAAACAAAGCGCTGTACGATGAAGAATTGATATCAAACGAGCAATATCAACTGGCCAAGGAAAATTATGAACTAAGTCAAAAACAATACGATATTGTAAAGGTACAGACAGAGAATGATGACGAGTTGCGGAAAACATCCCTGACCGGGTTGGATGCCGATTTGGCAAGAATGCAAAAAACACTGGGAATGGTATACCAACGTTTGGACCACCTAAATGTTCGTGCGCCGGCAGATGGGCAGCTGGGCTTTTTGGATGCTGAAATTGGGCAAAGTTTAGGGCAGGGGCAACGAATAGGTCAAATTAATGTATTGACGGATTATAAAATAGAGGCCGAGATAGACGAGCATTATATCGATCGGGTAAAACGGGAATTGACCGGCGTTCTTGATCGTAACGGGTCTGAATTTCCCTTACGCCTAAGAAAGGTGTACCCAGAGGTACGAAACGGACGGTTTAAGGTCGATTTGGTCTTTGTGGATAAGAAACCTGAAACGATTAGGACTGGCCAGAGTTACAACATAAAATTACAGCTGGGCGAATCGAACGATGCCCTATTATTGCCAAAAGGGAGCTTTTTTCAAAGTACAGGTGGCCAATGGATTTTTGTTGTAGGACCGAACGGGGAGGAAGCGATAAAAAGGAATATTAGAATAGGGAAGCAGAACTCTAGATTTTATGAGGTACTGGAAGGTCTTCAAGCGGGGGAAAGCGTAATTACCAGTAACTATGACAGTTTTGGCGAGGCAGAACGGATTGTTTTGAAGTAAAGGCCCCCTAGCCCCCAAGGGGGGAATGTTTACTAGGATGTTGGTGAGCATTCCAACAGTGGAGTTTTGGCTTTGATTCCATAATTGGGTCACAGCGCCTCTTGACTGCGTGCAATACGGACGTATCTGAAGCAGGGGTAAAACATGATTTAGAAGTATTGGCTCCGCTTTTGAGAGGGCTAGGGAAGAGACTCCCTACGCAAAAGTCGAACAAGTAGGATATAACCTAATAATTAAAAGTATGATAACGATAACTAATTTAAAAAAGAGCTTTAAGACCGAGGAAGTCGAAACCTTGGCCTTGAACAACGTGAATTTAAAAGTGGAAGACGGTGAATTTGTCGCCATTATGGGTCCGTCTGGGTGTGGTAAATCTACACTCTTGAACATCATCGGCATGCTGGATAATCCCACGGACGGCAGTTATAATTTTGCAGGTAATGAAGTGGGCGGATTAAAGGAAAGCCAACGTACGCAATTAAGAAAAGGAAACCTTGGTTTCGTTTTCCAGAGCTTTAATTTGATCGATGAACTTACCGTTTATGAAAACGTAGAGCTTCCCCTTATTTATTTAAAGATGGGAAAGGCAGAGCGTAAGGAAAAAGTAATGAAGGTACTGGAGCGTATGAAAATCGCCCATCGCGAAAAGCATTTTCCGCAGCAACTGTCGGGGGGTCAACAGCAGCGTGTGGCCATTTCAAGGGCGGTGGTTACGAATCCAAAGCTCATATTAGCGGATGAGCCAACGGGAAACCTGGATTCCAAAAACGGATTGGAAGTCATGAACCTGTTGACGGAATTGAACCAAGAAGGTACCACTATCGTCATGGTAACGCATTCCGATCACGATTCCCATTTTGCACATAGGATCGTCAACTTATTTGATGGTCAAATTGTAACCGAAAGTCAGAACAGGGCAATCGGGGCCATGATTTAAAAAAGCCCCCTAGCCCCCGAAGGGGGAACTCTAAGCTTGGTGGGTATAATAGGGATAAGTGTGAAAAAGTTCCTCCCTCTTCAAAGGTGGGTGTCCGTTCGAAAAGAACCCGCGACCTACAAGGTTTACCAC
>JBARCC010000603.1:0-8916 GCA_049793635.1 Maribacter sp.
CCCTCTTCATAGGTGATATACCATATCAAACATACTCCCACCCCTGCTTCATCAAAATCTACCCCTCTTGCAGCTTCTAAAGTAGGTGGCAACCCTAAAATGTTCAAATCCGCATCGGTAATCAGGAAACCAGAATTCGTACCGTTGACCATACTATCGTCTAACTCAAGGTCAGTTGCCATATCTGGCGTACCATCTACCGTAAATACATATGGGCCACCGGACAGTATGCCACTGGTAAGACCATTGCGTTGCACTTCGATAAAATTCGACAGACCGAAACTACCCGTTATATTTTCAAGATTACCACCCGCCTCAAAACCTGCCAAACTTCCTGAAAAGGTAATGTGGTAAATGTAGCACAAGCCTACACCGGCAGCATCAAAATCGACATCTTGCACTGCCTCTAATGTGGGAGGCAACCCTAGAATATTCAGTTCGCTGTCGGTAATTACATAGGATTGTGTTTCTCCATTCAGCCCAGCACCGTCCAAGGTGATACCCGATACCCTATCAGGTGTTCCGTCGACCAGAAAATCGAAAGGGCCCCCAGAAAGGATACCTGCGTTCAAGCCCTCTCGGTTTACAACAATAAAATTGGATAGGGCAAATTCCCCGGACAGGTCATCTAGATTTTCTCCGACTGCCAATCCTGATAATCCCGTTTCATAGGTGGCGTGATAAATATAGCAAGAACCGATTCCAGCGGTATCAAAATCGACTCCTTCCAAGGCTTCCAATGTTGGTGGCAACCCTAGAATATTCTTTTCATTATCGGTAATCACATAATTTTGAATACTTCCCGTTAGCCCGGAAGCATTCAAGGTAATTCCGCTTACCCTATCCGCCTGACCATCTACAGCGAAGGTAAATGGACCCCCGGAGAGTGTTCCTGCATTCAAGGTCGTCGATGGTGCAACGCCGTTATCGTCCTGACTGCAGCTAAGCAGAAAGAATGTGGCCACCACTCCAAGCATAATCGTTTTGAAATTGTTCATCGTTTTTCTGTTTTAAGTTTAGCCAAAGAAACTTTGTTGGCATTGCAGAAGTATCACGTAACTATCATTTTTTAGTACCAACTGAAATTCAAAGGATTACATTTTAAAAATCGTATGGAAAGCAAGATATTGCACCTTCGTACGACTATTTAGGCATACACTGTGAAGATGTTGAACACCCTTGTGAACTTTTCGTGATAGTTTACCCGTTAATTCGTGATCTATGAGAAATGTATTGATTATCGAGGACGACATAGAAATCGTCCATTTATTGGAAATACATCTTATCGACCTACAGTGTCAGGTTATTTCCGCCAATAATGGCGACGAGGGTTTACGGCTGGCCGTAGAGAAGGCCCTTGACCTTATTATTCTTGACATTATGCTACCGGGAATCGATGGCATTGAAGTATGTCAAAAAATTCGCGCCCATTCTATTAGAACACCCATTATCATGTTGACCGCAAAGTCGGAAGAAATTGATAAGGTATTAGGTCTCGAGATCGGTGCAGACGATTACCTGACCAAACCCTTCAGTGTTCGAGAATTCATTGCCAGGGTGAAAGCCATCTTTAGACGTCAAAAGATGTCTTCACCTACCGAGATGGAACCTGCGAACAACCCTACACTACATTTTGGGAAGCTCTCCATAGATATAGAAATGCGCAAGGTAATGCTGAACGGGAACAGGGTGGACCTATCCCCGAAAGAATTCGAACTGTTGGTGCTCCTTTCATCGAATCCTGGAAAAAGTTACGACCGTGCGAAATTATTGAATCTCATTTGGGGGTACGAATTCAAGGGCTATGAGCATACGGTCAATTCCCATATCAACAGGCTGCGATCAAAGATAGAACCTGACATGAGTAGCCCCATGTATATCCTGACCACTTGGGGCATTGGTTACAAATTCAACGAAGAACTATGAATACATTCATACTGTCCAACAAATTGGTCAAGAAACTGGTAGGGTCCTTTTTAGGCATACTTTTACTTGCTGGATTAGGCTATACGGTGGCGACTATGTATCTATCCAATAATTATTTTTACGAAACTACGCAGCGGTTACACGCAAATTTAGCCCAGGACCTCATTGACGAGAAATTCGTGGACCAGAGTCCTATCGACAGCACTGGTACCATCAACAAAGCGTTGTTCGGCGATATTATGCACGATATGATGGCCGTAAACAGAGCGATAGAGGTGTATTTACTGGATACAGAGGGCCATGTAAAATACTCCGTGGTACTCGATCACAACGCCCCCGAAACCAATGCAAAAAAAATAGACCTTGGACCTATCGAACAGTTCATTGCCCAAAATGGCAAGGGATATGTTCTTGGCGAGGACCCCAAAAACATAGAGAACCAACAGGTTTTCTCGGCGGCAAAATTCACAAAAGGCGGTACGGAAGGCTACATCTACATTATTTTGGCCGGGGAAGAGTACCTTACTACTAGGGAATCATTGTTCGGCAGTTATGCCTCAAAAGTTGGTCTGGGCGCATTGCTGGTTACGTTGCTCTTTGCCGCCCTGTTGGGCGTCTTATCTGTTTGGTATTTGACGAAAAACCTTAGGGAACTGGCCTATGCCGCACAGCGTTTTCAACAGGGCGATTTAAAATATCGGATTCAAGATGCGGAAAAAAGCGATTTGGCCGGGGTAACTACAACCTTCAACGAAATGGCAGCTACAATTTTGAGCGATATGGAAAAAGTGAAATCCCTTGAAAAATTAAGACAGGAACTGATTGCGAATATTTCCCATGACCTCCGTACGCCCCTAGCCATCATTCAAGGATATATTGAGACCCTGCAAATGAAAGACGGCATACTTAGTCCCGAACAGCGAGCCGAATATCTAAACACCATTAATGCTAGTGGGGAGCGATTGTCCAAACTTATTTCGCAATTATTTGAATACTCCAAATTGGAGGCCAATCAAATTGCACCCCATAAGGAGCCTTTTTTGATCAGTGAATTGGCCAATGATGTTCATCGAAACTACCAAATGCTGGCAAAACAAAAGAATATTTCCCTTACATTGGATATGCAGCCAAGTATACCCTTGGTCTTCGCTGACATATCCTTGGTAGAACGTGCGGTACAAAACTTAATGGACAATGCCCTCAAATTCACCCCCGAACATGGTGAGGTACGTGTGAGCATTGTTCCGAAAGAGGATAAAGTTGAAATTACGATCAAAGATTCCGGACCAGGCATTCAACAAGAGCATCAAGCCTTGATCTTTGAACGGTACCGGCAAACAAAAACCGGAAAACAAAAAGAAGGAGCCGGGCTAGGGCTAGCCATCGTCAAAAAAATAGTGGAGTTGCACAATTCAAGTATCAATGTGTTCAGCAAACCTGACGAAGGAACAACTTTTGTCTTTAGTCTGCCGATACATACGGTAGCCTAACTGTACATTTCATGCCTTCCGCCCTAGCATTCCATTACTCAAAAGCATACTGTAAATCGATACTTCGGCGCTCTTTGAAAATTAATGAAATGAACAGTACTGGTCTTATAGTTCCTAACAACGTTGAGGCCTTTCTTTAATGTCAACCAATACTAAATAGGCCTGACTCACAACACACTACAGGTATGCCGTAATCGCATCAATTTCTTAACCTAATCGGGCAAAACTATCTTAGCAAGAATCCTTAATTTAGAGAAAATTGTTTGAATGATCAGTGTTGACACCCTATTGGATTTCTTCCTTGAAACCCGAAAGCATACCGAGGCGATATGTAAACCTCTAGAAATTGAAGATTATGTGGTGCAGCCCATTGTGGATGTATCCCCTCCGAAATGGCATTTAGGCCATACTACATGGTTCTTCGAAGAATTTATCCTAAAAGTCTACGCCGAAGGCTATACCATTTTTGACCCGGATTTCTCCTTCGTTTTCAACAGCTATTACGAAACCGTGGGTAAGCGTGTAGTACGCGCAGATAGGGGGAACCTATCAAGACCTTCGGTCGAAAAAGTATATGCATACAGGCAATATGTCACAAAAGCCATGACTGCGCTGCTCAATTCCAATGAAGATGACAGCCTTTTACCGGTGCTCGAAATTGGAATACACCATGAAAAGCAGCACCAGGAACTATTGCTGACCGATATTAAATTTATTTTAGGCAACAATCCCTTACTTCCAAAATATTCCGAATTTTTTAAGGAACATAATGCAGAACCCAGAACCCCCGAATGGATTGATATGGAAGAAGGAATCTATCCTATAGGTCATTATTCCGATGAATTCTGTTTTGATAACGAATTGGGCAGACATAAGGTGTATTTGCATGACTATTCCATCTCCAGCACGCTGGTTACCAATGCAGACTACCTGGCATTCATGAATGACGGTGGATATGAACGTTTTGACCTGTGGCATGCCCAAGGATGGGACTGGGTGAAACAGCATCATATGATTTCCCCCCTTTATTGGCATCACATTGAAGGAAACTGGTATTATTACAGTCTAAAAGGACTTACCAAAATTGACCTGAAAGCTCCTGTGACCCATATATCCTATTACGAAGCGTTTGCTTTTGCCCAATACAAAAAATGTAGGCTACCGACCGAGTTTGAATGGGAAGCCGCACAACAGCATTTCGATTGGGGCCAACGCTGGGAGTGGACGGAGAGTGCTTACCTTCCCTACCCGAACTACAGGAAAGCAACAGGTGCCCTTGGCGAATACAACGGGAAATTCATGGTGAACCAAAAGGTGCTGCGTGGCGGCTCGGTGGCGACCCCGAAGAAACATACCAGACCCACCTACCGCAATTTTTTTCATACGGATCTAAGATGGCAATTCACCGGTATACGGTTGGCCAGATAATTACTTTATAACAAATATGGAGCATACAACAGAAATAACGCTGGTACGAACGGCATTTGAAAAAGAGGTATACGCCGGGTTGACAGCGCATCCAAAGTACCTTTCCTCAAAATATATCTATGACAAGCAGGGTGATGCCCTTTTTCAAGAAATTATGGCAATGCCAACCTACTACCTCACGCATTGCGAATACGCTATTCTTGAACGTCATAAAACTGAAATCGTTTCGCTTTTTAGCCGAAACGGACCTTTTGACCTGATCGAGCTAGGTGCTGGTGATGGTAAGAAGACGAAAATACTACTGCGCGAACTTAGCGAACAGCATATCGATTTCACCTATGTGCCCATTGATATAAGCGAAAATGCACTTGACAATCTGTCCAAAACCATTACCGAAGAACTTCCTGACGTTGATGTAGAGCCCCTACAAGGGACTTATTTTGAAACGCTACAAGACGTGAACGCACGTAAGAACCAAAAAGTAATCCTTTTTTTAGGATCCAACATCGGAAATCTAGAACACGAACAGGCCATCCTCTTCATGCGCGAAATTCAAATGGCCATGCAACCCAACGATTTACTGTTTATGGGTTTTGACCTAAAGAAAGACCCAAACCTTATTTTAGAGGCCTACAATGATAAAGAAGGCATTACGGCTGCGTTCAATAAAAATCTTTTGGTAAGAATAAATTCAGAACTTGATGCTAATTTTGAGCTGGACCAATTTTTACATTGGGAAGTGTACAACCCAGAATCGGGTACCGCAAAAAGCTACTTGGTTTCGAAGATGCAACAAAAGGTATGGATCGAAAAATTACAGCTTGAAATTTCGTTCGACTGTTGGGAAACCGTACATACCGAAATATCCCAAAAATATGATACGGCTGTTATAGACTGGTTGGCGCAGGAAGCGTATTTGACCGTCGAAACAGCATACAGTGATGTAAAAAAACAATTTATAAACTACGTGTTCAAAAAATCATAACACCATGAAAGCAATTTGGAACGGTACCCTAGTGGCCGAAAGTGACGCCACTGTGGTAGTTGAAAACAACCATTACTTCCCACCTGAAAGCCTTAAAAAAGAATTTTTCAAAAAGAGCGAAACCCATACCACCTGCCCATGGAAGGGAAAAGCTTGGTACTATACCCTTGAAGTTTCAGGCAAAGAAAACAAGGATGCCGCTTGGTATTACCCTGAAGTCAGCGAGTTGGCAAAAGGGATAAAAGGAAAGGTCGCTTTTTGGAAGGGTGTGGAAGTGGTTAAAAACTAGAGGTACCTAAAAAAAGGCTGTTTAAAAGAGAATCGCTTGTCAATTCGAGCGGAGTCGAGCACTTTAACATCTTGAATTTGAATGCATCCCGACTCCGCCCGATGTGACAGTACATTTAAGATATGTCTTTTAAACAACCTATTTTAATACTGTAAACTACTACTACAATTCTAGAACTGCGTTCTCAGAGCCTGCATACTCGTTCCACTGGTAACGGTCTGCTTCAGTTTCGTTTATAAACGTACCATCAACAATGTACTTAAATTCAAAAGAATTTTCTTTTGGAAGGTCAAACGTACCTTTGAAAGTACCGTTCTTTAATTTTTTCAATGTGCTGCCTTTTGGACTCCAGTTGTTGAAATCTCCAACTACAGCTACTTTTTTCGCCTCTTCTGCAGGAACGGTAAAGGTTACCTTACATACGGGTTTCGTTTTCAAATATTGTTTTACAATGGCCATGATATTCTGTTTTTAAAATTCGGGACAAAATTAGTGTAATAAAGTACTCATTTCCAACCCTTAAGGTTACTTTTGCGAAATTGACAAAAAAAAGACCCTTCTGGACAAGGCAAGGGAATTTTATCCCCTAAAAAATGCAGGTAACGAATCGCTATCTACTTGTCTTTAAGATTTTTACAATCGTATCGATTTCAGGCTCCGTATTATAAAAGTGAAAACTCAACCGTATTCCATCCCCTCTTTGGGCACAAAACACATCGTTGGCGACCAGGTGTTGAAAGACGGTATCGTTCGCTTTGATATTGAATATGGTGCTATGCCCTGTTCTTTTCATAAACTTTTCATGAAGAAGACCTAATTCTTGAAATTCGTTCTTCGCCTTTTCCGAGAGTTTCAGATTGTGCTCGGTGATTTTATCCATCCCAATCTTATTCAGAAAATCCATGGAGTAGTTCATACTTCCAAAATTCAAGGAGGAGAGATGACCCGCTTCGAACAATTTGGAAAAACGAATGTCCTTTTTTTTCCCCAAATCTCCGTCGGCGGCATTAAACCCTATATTCTTGACCGCAAACTGTTGCTTTGCCGAATCGGAAAATAACATGAATCCGTTCCCGTAACCTGCCAGCAGCCATTTGTATGCACTTGCCCCGAGCACATCGATACCCGATGCGTCAAAATCAAATTGCATACTTCCGCAGAATTGGGTTCCATCGGCAATGATCATCAAATCTGGATGGTTCTTTTTGAGTCGTTTTAGAAATTGTAGGTCAATGAAAAATCCGTCCAACCATTGCACTACACTTAGCGCAAAAACATCGATGTCCTTATTTTTTACTACCTCCTCGATCTGTTCTTCTACGTTGGCCGTTAATGAAACATAGCTTAGGTTAAAATCCCTATTCTCAAAACTCCAATTCACCGAAGGATAATCATCTTCCAAAAGCAGGACGTTCTTCTTTGTAGGCAACCCTTCGATGAGTACATTCAACCCTGTCGAAAAATTGTTGACCAATGCCACATTATCCCGTTTACAATTAAAGAATTTGCCAACAGTTGTTCGGGTATCCGAAATAACCTTTAAGGTTTTGGAACGCATATCACTCCCGTAGAGCAAAAAATCAAGGTCATGCTCTTGTCGCCAGTCTAGAAGAGAATCATATAGTAACCCATATACCGCTGTATTCGCATAAATACCCTTTCGCAGCACAGGGAATTCTTTTCGTAATTTTTCCATAATCTATACCGTAAAATACATTTCCTGTATCTTTGAACTAAAGATAGGGATTGCCATGTTTTCCAAGAATAAAAATACCTCTAAATTAGACCTAGAACAACATGAACTGTTAGAGAACGCCCAGAAAAGAATCCAACAAAAGAAGCGTTTGTATACCCATTTCGTGGTTTTTTTAGTAGGTAGCGTATTCTTGATCCTGATCAATAAGATTTTAAAATATGGGCAGGAATACAATTGGTTCGTATGGGCAATCACGTTTTGGGGCTTCTTGTTCGTCCTGCACATCTTCAACGTTTTCGTAACCCATAAATTCTTGGGGAAAGAGTGGGAAAGGTCCCAACGTGAAAAATTGGTGCAAAAGCAAAAAGAGCGTATTTCGGAAATGGAAAAGGAAATGCGCAGAAACGAGGAAACTGAAACCGATTTAAAAAAAAGACTACTTTGAGAACATTGATCATGATTGCCGCAGCAGCGGAAAATAACGCCTTAGGAAAAGATAACGGATTACAATGGCACCTTCCTGACGATTTTAAGCGTTTTAAAAAACTGACCTCTGGTCATAAAATCATTATGGGCAGACGAACGTTTGACAGTCTTGATAAGCCCTTACCCAATAGGGCGCATATCATCATTACAAGAGATAAGAACTATACCGTTGACCATGAGGCCTGTACCGTCGTGCATTCCATTGAAGAGGCGATCGACCTTGTAAAGGACGAAATTGCATTCATCATCGGGGGTGGTGAAATATACACGCAAGCTGAAAAAAAATCGGATAAGATAGAATTGACCCGGGTACATGCCACTTTCGATGATGCGGATACCTTTTTTCCAGAACTGGACGAAAATTTATGGGCGCTGACCAGAGAAGAACATCACTCCAAAGATGAACGCCATAATTATGCTTTCACGTATTTGACCTACGAAAAAAAGGGCGCCATATAATATCTCATTTTTGATAAGCGCGTTTTGCTAAATCGATGCCAACTGGACCCAGTGTACACTTGACTACAATGTCCAAAAAAGACAGTGTACATAGTACATATTAAATTTTTATAGCTCAAAATCGAGTGCCTGCTTACCAGCGAGGCCGGTATTGGAA
>JBARCC010000604.1:0-3390 GCA_049793635.1 Maribacter sp.
ATTCAGTACCATATGGATAATGGGCTTCGCAAATGTTTGAAAGAGGTAGTGGCACGGACAACAAATATCCAGAACAACCGCATGTTACGTAAAAGTGTTTATGCCATCAGTTCGTTATTGGGAAGTAGGAGAGGTTCGAACGAGATGTTCAACGGTTTCAAGGACGAGTTAACGGATTTTGCGAAATATAAGAATAAAGGGGTATGGTCTTCCTTATAAAATCAAAAGAGGGTTTTGATATTTAATTTTGCGCTCTAGAGGGGCGCTTTCTTGTGGTTAGGGAGAAGAAAAAAATAAATTTGAGGGACAATATGTGTAATAAAGGATGGTAAAAACTTTCAAACGAAACCATTTAAATACAAATAAAACCAAATTTCGAGTGCAAATTGAGTGCAAATAAAAAAGCTTTAAGATTTTTTTAAGTCCTAAAGCTTTGATTTTCAAGTGATCGCAGGAGGATTCGAACCTCCGACCGTCTGCTTAGAAGGCAGATGCTCTATCCAGCTGAGCTATGCGACCAACACCATTTTTTCAAATGTGGGTGCAAACTTAGTGAAAATATCAGACTGGTAAAACCAAATGCGGGATAAAAAAGGATTATTTTAAAGTACTTGGGATTCTTTACAACACCCTTCCCTCATATTGGTCAAAGTTTTCATACAACTGGTCGAGTACTTTATAAAAAACATCGAACTCCGCTTCCGTAATTCCAATGGCACTGACCTTTCTCAGGTCTTTAATAAGTGGCAAGGCTTTTTGCATTAGGGCGTTGCCTTTGTCGGTCACAATGAGTTTATACCGTTTCTGGTCATCCCTGAACCTCGATTTTTTAAGGTAGCCTTTTTTGGATAGCCCGCTGATGACCCTAGAGGTGGTGGCACGGTTCCTAAAATTCGATTTTGCGATATCGGCCTGTGAGGCATCATTGCCTTCCAAATGTACACGCTGCAATATCACCCATTGTTCGATGGTAAGGTCGATGTTGTTCTCGTCAAAAACTTGCAAAAAAGTGCTCTGAACCTTCTTTAAGGTACGATCAATGTATACGCCAAATCCCTCCGTCCGATCCATGGTAAAGTGGTTATTTCTTCAAAAATAACGGAGTTTGGGCATTATTTTGTTGTTGATGCAACAATATTAAAAAAATGATGTAAATTTACTACGGATTATGATATGCAACAAAACTATAGGGCGGATGCAATTAGTACTTAAACCATACATTTTAGAGGACAGCACTTACAAGGGTGGGGGTAAAAAAATAGTGCTGCCCAGTGGCGTCGAAGTGCACAAATTGTCTTCTAATGAAAATCCGCTAGGGTATTCTGAAAAGGTGAAGCAGGCTTTACGAGATGCTTTGGATGATTTAAGCGTGTATCCCGACAATACGGATATTCGGTTAAGGCAGGCTCTGGTGCGCGATTTTGAGGATGAACTTCACGTAGATCATTTTATAACGGCCAATAGTGGATCTGAAATCATCGATATGATCGCCAAAGCGTTCTTGAACGAGAATGATGAAGTGATCGTGAGTCAACCGTGTTTCTTGCCTTATGTTGCCTTTACCCGTTGGATGGGGGCTAAGTCTATAAACGTACCGATGACCAATGATTATGACTATAATTTGTCGGGTATATTGGAAGCGATCAATGAAAAGACCAAGTTGATATTTTTGGCTTCGCCCAATAATCCGTCAGGCAATTATATTCCAAAAAAAGAACTACGCGATTTTATAGACCGTGTTCCAGAGCATGTAATCGTGGTTTTGGATGAAGTATACCGTCACTTTGCCGAGGCGGCAGACTATTCCTCTGGATTACCGTTCGTTTTGGCGGGCAAGAACGTGATCGCCATCAATAGTTTTTCAAAAACCTACGGCCTTGCGGGGTTAAGGGTGGGTTATTGTTACGCCCCATTGGAAATTAGTACCTATATGCGTAAATTATGTAAGCCTTTTTTACTGTCCACCATGGCTTTGGAAGGTGCTATTGCCGCTTTGGAAGATACCGAATTCGTAAAAAGAACGGTGGAGTTGGTACGGCAAGAACGGAAGTTCGTGTTGGCCGGATTATCCACTCTAGGAATAAAATACTGGCCAACACAAGGGAATTTCGTGTTGATCGACCCACCCGTTCCCGATATGGAATTTACTTCTTTTTTAGAGCAAAAAGGAATCATGGTACGCCCGGTAGGAAACTTCGGAGCGCCCGGAAAGGTGCGTATATCTTTCGGCACAAGAGTCGCAAATATAGCTTTATTGGCCGCTCTGGAACTATTAATGAAAACGAAAACCGTAACGATTTAGAAGGATGCGTCGTGCATCAAAAGGTATAACATTATAAAAACAGCATACTATGTCAACGACAACAGCGAAAGAAAACAAACACCAAACAGCGGCAGATTTTATGCCCATCAATGGGACGGATTATTTAGAGCTTTATGTGAGTAATTCCAAACAGGCTGCACACTACTATAAAACGGCTTTTGGATTTAAGTCTTTGGCCTATAAGGGCTTGGAAACTGGCAGTAGGGATTTTGAATCGTATGTGGTGGAACAGGATAAAATTCGTCTGGTACTTACCTCTCCTTTACGAAGTGGGACGGACGTAGGTAGGCATATCGATAAGCATGGTGACGGCGTAAAGGTGACCGCATTGTGGGTCGATGACGCTACATACGCGTATGAAGAGGCGGTAAAAAGGGGTGCCAAAAGTTATATGGAGCCTGTTACGGAAAAAGATGAACACGGCAAGGTGGTACGGTCAGGGATCTATTCTTACGGAGAAGTTGTTCATATTTTTGTAGAACGTACAGATTACGAGGGAATTTTTCTCCCAGGATATAAGAAATGGGAGTCCGACTATCAACCGACCACTACGGGATTAAAGTTCGTAGACCACATGGTAGGAAACGTGGAAGAGGGTAGAATGAATTTTTGGGTCGATTTCTATGCCGAGGTCATGGGTTTCAAACAAATCATGTCCTTTGACGACAACGATATCTCCACTGAATTTACCGCGTTAATGAGCAAGGTGATGAGTAATGGTAATGGCCGTATCAAATTCCCAATCAACGAACCGGCACCGGGGAAGAAAAAGTCCCAGGTAGACGAGTACTTGGAATTCTATGAGGGTGAAGGCGTACAGCATATTGCGGTGGCAACCGACGATATCGTAAAAACGGTCACGGACCTTAAAAATAGGGGAGTCGAGTTTTTGAATATTCCGACCACGTATTATGATGTGCTCACCGAACGGGTCGGGGAAATCGACGAGGACATTGAGTCGCTGCGTAAGTTGGGGATTTTGGTAGATCGTGATGATGAAGGCTATCTGCTTCAGATTTTCACCAAAACGGTACAGGCAAGACCGACCATGTTCTTTGAGATCATAC
>JBARCC010000605.1:0-4258 GCA_049793635.1 Maribacter sp.
GGATACAATGGACCAATAATGAGCCCACTGTTGATTTCATGCTTTGGACGAACTTCATGCGCACTGGGGATTCAAAATATTTTAATATGGCGCAGGCGATGAGCAGGCATACTATGGATGTTGATAATATTCACTGGCCAAAAAAGAGAATATTTTATGGGGATAATAACGATGCCATTGATTTCTGGGATTTTGAGGATGAACCTGAATCAACTCCATATCTTGGAATCGGTAGAAGGCACGCCAATGAACATTGGTATGCTCTGTTAAGTGCCCATGTGTGGATCCAGGGTTGGATTGCATCTTATTATATAGCTGCAGACCATAGGGCACTTGAAGTGGCCAAGATGACGGGAGATACCTATTTGAAAAGAATTTGGGGAGATCATGATTTAAGAGGTAGAAGACTATACTTATCTGTTCTTAACCTTGTTGAGCTTTATGATGCTACAAAACTGAAAAAGTATAAGGATGAATTAGATGAAAGAGTGGATTTAATGTTAGAATTTCAGGAACGACAGGGAGGAAATTTAATTTTGGATAGATATGGATATAGCCAAACTTATGTTGCCCAAGGACTTTACAAATACCAACAAATAACAGATAATGACAAGGTTAGAAAGGCACTTTTAGAGCATGCGAGGTATGTTAGGGACGTACCTCCTCTAAATCATGAAATGGAGTCCTATTTGGCCACCATATATCCTTTATTATTAGGGTACGAATTCAGTGGTCAAAAAGTATTTTTTGATGAAGCAATGGCAAGGGCTGAGCTTTTGAAAGTTGGAGAGTTGCCAAAATCTTCAGAGGAATATACGAGTGCAAAAACCTACAGTGAGGACCTCTTGAGTATTTCTAACCTACCAGAAAGTAATGGACGCTTCACGAACTGGCAAACTAACCAAGGCTTGCGGGTGTTCGGGTGGACACATGCCTATAACATACCCTATTTGTTGTATTGGTTGGAAGATCAAGGAATCGATGGGGAGAAGAGTTCGGAGCAATGATATATGCCAGGGGCAAACCCTATTTTTTTCAAAACCTACTACGTACGAAGGGTTATGGTTGATTAAAGCCTTTATACCATTTAAACATAAAAACTTTTTTTATGGGAATCGATTTAGGGAAGGTAGTAGATAACAAATAATCTTTAGGCGGACTAGAAAGTGTTTAGGACACGGTATTGCGCATGAAGTGATGTAATCTATCATATTAATGGATAACAACTATCGGGTTGCTTCGTGGTTTACGAAGACCTCCCACATCACTTTTTAATCCCCCTCTTTTATTGATTCGTCAACAGCGAATATCCTGTACATAAAATAGTGTTATTCCTATTTGCGGTGTCATCTAACACTATTCAGCATGAATAAACCTTGGTTAGGAAAGGACTGTCTACGGTATTTTTGAGAACATCATGTAAGATTTGATAACGTCATTAATTCATCGGAAAAGAAACTAATGCAACAGCAGTATTTCTTACATTTGAACGCGATATAACCGTAACTATGATGAATTTGTCCCCTAAAATCTTAAAAATTATATTGGTATTGGTTATCGTGGGCTTTGGCGTAGGTTTTTATCTCCAAGATTTAAAACACGAGGAAAGCACGACGCATGCTTGGAAAGCGAACCGTTTTAACGTGGACCGTTTTGATCGGATTATGGAATTTAACCATAGAATGAACGCATCAAATTGGCAGGCCATGCAAGATAGCATCAATCAGCAATTAGACACCATAATGATTCTTCGTTTCCGTAAAGAAGTGGATAGTTTGAATGACAGCGACACCAATGTGTTCAACCGTCAAAACGAAGTACAAGCTACTAATAAAATAGAGTAGTAAACGCCTAAGGTCATTTTTCCAAAGGTTCTTCGCCCACATCGGTAGTCTTGTTATCGGGATTGTCAAAAGCGGGGTCAGCTATTTTCCGTTCCCCGGTTTTCCCAAATGCCAAAGGGGCTTCCGATTCACGTAGTGCATCTTCCGCCTTATTGCGTTCTAAAATTTCTTCATCGATTTCATCCAATAGGGTGCCCATTTTAGCTTTATCGCGAATCATGGCCCAAGTCATGACCAAACTTGTCGCAATAATCACGAATAGTAGAATTCCCGATTCAAAACCGGCCACTTGGGCTTCGACAGGGATTGCATAAAATAACAACACGGTAATCAATCCCCTAGGGGCTATAAAAAGCTGGGGTAAAATATCCTTTCCCAAGAATATTCGGAGTAACAGAAAGCGTATCACATAAATGGTGGCGATGATCGAAAGACTTACAAGAACAACGGTATAACTGAATAGGGAACTTATGGCGATACTAAGGCCGAAAACCACGAAGAAAAACGTTCGCACCACAAAAGCGGTCTCTAAAGTAATGATGTGTAGTTCGTGATAGATTTGTTTTAGTTTTTCTTGTTCTAAAAAAACGGCCATTTTTCCCGGAAAAAAAAGCTTCACGTTGGCGATGACCAATCCGAATATCAGAATAATAATGAGGGAGGAAAGATGGAACTTTTTACCGATTGCATAGAGCAACAACAGCACCGCGATGAGCAAAAAGAGTTTTGCTTGACTTTTTATCTGTTGAAAAATGAGAATGATGGCATAGCTGGCGATTAGACCAATAACAATGGTTAAAATTAGATTACCGGCAAAACCTACTGCTCCTGCATCCTCCGCAGGATTAAGCCCGCCTATGAGGTAATAGAACATCATGATGCCGATAATGTCTGAAAAAGTGCTTTCGTAAATATGAAATTCTTTTTTAGTTTCGGACAGGCCTGAAACGCTAGGAATAATGATGGCGCTTGATAGGATGGACAGGGGTGTCGCGTACAACCATGCGGATTGCATCGACATGTCTGGTATAAATTGGAAAAGAATTAAGGCGGCCACGTAGGCCGAGGCAACGAGCCCTATTAATGCGATGGCCATGGATTTTAGGATGGGCCAAAGTTTTTCACGTTTCAGTTCCAATTCAAGAGCGGCCTCCAGCACGATCATGATCAGGCCAATAATGCCCAAGAGTTCCAACCCGCCTGAAAAGTCCATCGCCTCGGGAACAAAATACTGCAAGGCATATTGCAAGATGATCCCCAAAATGATAAGCATCAGTACCGAGGGGATATTTGTTCTTTTTGAAATACCATTGAACCAAAACGAGAGGATGATGATTACAGAGGCTTCGATAATTAAATTGTAGGAAGATAGAATGTCCATGGTTGCGGTTATTTGTGACTAAATGTACTATATATTGGAACAAAGAAATACCGTCAATAGGAATATCAGGATTTAAAATACTGATGTAGCGACAGATATTGCAATAAAACAAAATTATTGTATCTTTGCACTGCTGAAAGAATATTAAAGTATTCATGAGGGGACTTATAGTCCCCTCTTTTATTACTTGTTATTTATGTTAAAGGAAAAGGTTGCCGAATTATTGGAGCAGGGTTTGGAAGAGGACCCTAGTCTTTTTTTGATTGAATTTACGATGGGTGCGGATAATAGTATTCATGTGGTGATTGACGGGGACCATGGGGTGACCGTAAGCGATTGTATCAAAATTAGCAGGGCAATAGAGCATAATCTAGATCGGGAGGAATATGATTTTTCACTCGAGGTTGCCTCTGCCGGTGCTACGGCACCTTTGATAATGCCGCGGCAGTACTTAAAAAATGTAGGTAGAAAACTCGAGGTACATACCCAACAACAAACTGTTGAAGGGAATTTGACATCGGTTTCCGATAGTGCTATTACCTTGGAATGGAAGGCAAGAGAGCCTAAGCCAGTGGGCAAAGGGAAAGTGACCGTCCAAAAAAAGGAAGAAATAAATTTTACGGACATAAAGAAAGCGAAAGTTGTATTAAAATTTTAATTGTATTTACCAATGGAAAATATTGCGTTAATTGAATCATTCTCAGAGTTTAAGGACGATAAGTTCATAGACAGGGTAACATTGATGGCCATCTTGGAAGATGTTTTTAGAAATGCGCTGAAGAAGAAGTTTGGTTCAGATGATAACTTTGATATTATCATTAACCCCGATAAGGGAGATTTAGAGATATGGCGTAATCGTATCGTGGTCAACGATGGTGAAGTAGAGGAGCCAAATGAAGAAATATCGTTAACGGAAGCTCGTAAAATCGAACCCGATTTTGAAGTGGGTGAAGATGTTTCTGAAGAGGTGAAATTGATCAACTTGGGGAGAAGGGCAATTTTGGCGTTGCGTCAGAATCTCATTTCCAAAATC
>JBARCC010000606.1:0-5985 GCA_049793635.1 Maribacter sp.
CTTCTAAAGGGATGCCCAAAAATCCTAGAATACTTCCTGCGAACAAAATGGGCAACACATTCGGTATCAATGAGATCAAGAATATCTTAATATCTCTAAAAACAATGGCCATAATTACGCCGATGAGTAACAGGCCGTATAGAAGGCCCTCTAAAAGATTACGCCTTATGTACTGGGCATTTTTATCTAAAAGAATACTCTTTCCGGTAACCTTGATGGAGAGTAGGGTCGTGTCCAAGCTCGTTTTTGCATAGCGATCAATACCCTCATAGACTACTTTGAGACTATCGGTACCGACATCCTGTAATTTCCCATTGATTCGGGCGATCGTTTCATCTTTGTTCACAAATCTGGCCAGTTGTTTACGTGCCAAGCGTTTCGCATCTTTTTTATAGGTCTCAAACTGTACTTTTTCCTCTGGAAATTTAAAAAATGCCGAGGTGTTCAGGTGGTGTGCCTTATTGATGATCTTATAGGGGAGGTTGGCGGACTGTAGGTTTCCAATAATTTCTATGTTCTCCAAATAGGCCATTAGTTTTTCGATTTCCCGTGCAACCTCAAAATCGGTGACCTTGTGATTTGCCGTGCTCATTACCGCAATTTCCAAGGGTCTGAAACCTGCATAGTTTTCTTGGAAAAAAGTAAAATCGTCAGCGATTTTACTTTGGTTGGGTAGGGACTGTTTCAGAACTGCATCGGTGCGTATCAAATAAATCCCCAGCATACAAAGTAGGGTAAAACCAAAGGTGCCCCATAGAATGGTTTTTGGGTGGTTCTTGGTAAATGTATTTACTTTTAAAAGGGAGCTCACCCATTTTACCGAAACGCTTCTACCGCCGATCAGTTTTCTTTCTGGAAGGCTTATCAAGAGCGAACCGGTTAATCCGATTACCGTTATATACGCCACCAGAACCCCGATTGCGGCATTGATTCCGAATTCCTGTATGCTCACCAATCTCGATGACAATAGGGTTATAAAGCCAACGGCGGTGGTTACCGAGGTCAATAATGTGGTCATGCCCACCTCTTTCAAAGAAGACAGAATGGCGTCGTATCTTGCGCTTCCGTCCTGTAATTTACGAATGTAGCTATCGGTCAAGTGGATAACATCCGAAGTACCCACAATAAGCATCAATACGGGATAAAAGGCGGCCATGGCATTTAATTCCTTTCCCCATACCCCTAAAATGCCCATAAAAAGAAGAAGGGCCATCCCTATCGAAAACACAGAAATGAGTACAACGGGGATGCTCCGATATACCAATAGTAAAATGATGAATACCAAAATTGAGGCGATGATGGTCGTTTTTAGTACCTCACTTTTTTGCATATCTACAATGGCCTCATAGAAAAATGCCCTGCCCAGCATGTGGTAATCTTTGAGCTGATGGGCGTCTAACGAACTACGGACCGCATTCAGGAGTTCTACGGATTGCTCGTTGTCCAAGTTATCCTCGGTTTGTAAGGCCAATACCAAAGAGTTCGCATTTCTATCGATGAGCACATTTACGAACAAAGAATCTTCCTTTATTTTTAGCCAGTCCTTTTCATATTTTTCTGGTGCATCTAAATGAATGATGGGCAGGGTAGTATATCCGAAGCTCGTTTTTAAAGGATAGGATAAGGTGGTCAACGAACTGTTCTCCACCACATGAACGAAGGCTTTACTTTCTTCGGAAAACGATTTGAACCTCTTCAAAAAATCCTGTTGAAAAACGTTAGGCTCGTTTTTAACGGCGATGAGCAAGAAATTATCATCTGTACCAAACTCGTCTACATACTGTTTATAGAACGCAAGATCAGGGTCTTCTTCTGGAAAAAATTGGCTAAAATCAAAGGTGAATTTTAATTCATCTAGCACCGTAGTGGATGCTATGCCCAATAGTATAAAACAGAGAATCAAAACAATCTTGAGCGTACCTAGGTGGTTTTTCATAAAAAGGGGGAATCCAAGAGGTTCATATACGGTGCAAATTTACCATTCTAGTTACGATTTGGCTTGAAAACATTACAATTAGAACATTTTAGTCGTTACATTGAGCGCATGAAAATTTCAGTTTCCCACACCCTTTTGACGGTGCTTGCATTGGTTATCGCGATGTATAACCTCAATGCCCAAAACCAAGCGAACGATACAATTAAAAATTTAAAGATCAATGCCTTTCCTGTAGTCTTCTATTTACCCGAAACTGGGCTGGGCTATGGTGGCCTTGGCCTGTCTACGTTCAGGTTGCCCGGTGAGAGTTTAAGCTCCCGACCCTCAAGTATTCAATTGGGTTTGACCTTTACCACCAAAAAACAGTTTTTATTGTTCATGCCTTTCGAGTTTTATTTGGATGAGGAAAAATGGAGAATTACAGGAGAATTGGGGTATTACAAATATTTTTATAATTACTACGGCAGGGGAATAAACTCCATTGCCGAAAATCAGGAAGATTACACGGCCGATTTCCCAAGGGTACGATTAAAGACCTACAGGGAATTGATACCACGCCTTTCTTTGGGATTAGGGTATGAGTTCGATGGATTCAATGTGCTGGAGCCAGAACAGGGGGGGCTGTTGGAGAATTCAGATGAAATCGGCAAGGGTGGCGGTACCATTTCAAACCTAGGTCTCTTGGCGCTTTTCGATAATAGGGACAATATTTTTTACCCTACCAAAGGGTGGTTCGTAGAGGGATCTTTTTTTACAAGTGCCGATTGGCTGGGATCCTCCTTTTCCTACCAGAAGTTTGAGCTGGATGCCCGTTATTACCAAAAACTGAAGGGTACGCAGGTACTGGCGACCAACTTGTTTTTGGGCACTCGAAGCGAAAACACCCCATGTGTGGACCTTAGCTATTTGGGGACCAAACGGTCTAGGGGGTTTGATAATCGCCGTTACCTCGACAATACAGAACTTACCTTGGCTACTGAATATCGTTTTCCTATTTGGAAAAGGTTCAAGGGAGCCGTTTTCGGCTCAACGAGTACTGTAAGTCCATCGTTGGATGAAGTGCTCAGCTCTTCGTTCAGAAGCGCGGTCGGTGGTGGCTTGCGGTATGTACTCAATAAAAAAGAGGGTACTCGGCTCCGCGTAGACTATGGGATTTCAAACCAAGGGGGTCAGTTTTACTTCACCATTAACGAGGCATTTTAATAAGAAACAGAAAGCTAGTAAGTTAGTGAATTAGGGGCTTAGTAATTAGTAGTTAGACAAAATAAAAAAGTTAAAAATCGAAAATTTTATTTTTTCAGAAACTAGAAACTAGAAACTAGAAACCAGAAACCAGAAACCAGAAACACGTCGGTCCTTACGCTTACCCAAGTATCACTTAAAGGTCTATAAAATTATCAAGGTCAAGGGTCCAGTCGTAATTCGTATACTTCAGATCCACTCCCTTGGTCGTAGGAATGAGATTATGCTTCGCGAGAATTTTTTTGACCCCGTTTTTACCTCCAAAATCACCCCTGAACCAGCTGAACAATGAAGTTACGGAGGCTTCCTTGGTTTCTTTATCGTAGGTAGTGGTGCGTTCGAGATAACTTTTTGTACCCTTGCTGAACTGTTCCTCCAATCGTTCCCACTCGTAAACGGCCACTGGTGGGCAATCTTTAGCCCCACAGTTCAAGGCAAAATGAATATTGTATACGGGATCATCTACCCTTAGTTTACGTTCCAATTTGTTGGGGAACCATTTACGGATATACCCCAAACCATATTCCCATTGCGATTTACGGATGAGCCCATGCTCTATTTTAGCAAAAGAAATGGTATCGCCGGCTATGGCAATTTGGTCTAGCTTAAAAAAGGTTCCCCGATCATCGTACAGTGCAGGATTTTTCTGAAGAATTACCTGAATATAGGCATTGTAGATATTGACCCAAAAAGCCAGACGTTTCGCATTGGTGTTGAGCGCATTGTCCAACTCCTCGATGGTCGTGTTCGCCAAGGTAGTTTGTACGGCCTGCGTATTCCTATTGTTTTTTATGTCTTTTAAAAAGGTTTCCGATAGTTCGTTATAGTCCATTTGGGTCGATGCAGGGCTTTGCGCTTGAAGGGAATGGTCGGCGATGGAAAAAATAAAAAAAAGTATGGGTACTAAATAGATTTTTAATTTCATGGTTTTATATTAAGCGTACACTACATACGCATTCGAGGTGAAAAGGTTTGTTAAACTTAGTTCGAATTTATTGATTATTCATTACTGCAACCTTTTTATTCATTTTTAGACCGGTATTAAAACTTTTTTCGTCAATTTGCGTAAGTAAATGAAAACGTACAAACGTTGGGCCTATATTCGTACCCCGTTGTCAAACCCGTTGTCTGCTCTCAGCGCCCCCTTATGGTCAGTATACTCATACCTTCACATAACGAATTTCATAATCTAAAACGTCTTTTTGATAGGGTTGATTTCCTTGAGGACAAGGAGGTAGAAGTGATTGTTGCCACTTCGCCAGAAAATACGGACCATACCCAATCATTGGCCAAGGACCGAAACATTACCGTTTTGTCTTGTAAAAAAAAGGGAAGGGCCGCACAAATGAACGAGGCTGCACATCGTGCGGTAGGGGATACTTTTGTTTTTTTGCATGCCGATGTGATACCGCCAAAAGGTTTCATAAGTGATATTAAAAGAAGTTTGAAATCGGGCTATACCGCAGGATTTTTTTCGTATAAATTCGATAGTGACCGTTGGCTCTTACAGATCAATGCAGCCTTCACCGCTAAAGATGGTATCTTCACGGGAGGCGGTGACCAGTGTCTATTTATCAAAAAAGACGTGTTTACCGTATTGGGTGGTTTTGATGAAAAGCAAGTCTTGATGGAGGATTTTGAATTTTTCCGAAGGATGAAAAAAAATAAGGTCCCCTATACCATCGTAAAAAACGACCTGGTTGTTTCCGCACGAAAATACGAGTGTAATTCTTACCTTAGGATAAACCTTTCCAACTTGGTATTGGTACTCCTTTTTAAGCTCGGGTACCCTGGCGAAAAATTGAAGGCCTTACATCAAAAACTCATACGTACCCCTTACAATGGTTGAAATTATAAATGGTATTCAACAGATTGGTATTGGCGTAGAAGACACCAAGACCGTATTTAATTGGTACAGAAAACATTTGGGATTCGATATCCTTTTGTTCAAGGACGAAGCCGTTGCGACCCTGATGACGCAGTATACAAATGGTATTGAAGAACGCCGGGATGCCTACCTTTCCCTAAATATGGTAGGAGGTGGCGGATTGGAAATTTGGCAATTTAAGGACCGTACCCCAGCTTCCCCCAAAGCGCCCGTTCAATTGGGAGACTTGGGAATCTATGCCATGAAAGTGAGGTGCAGATCCCTCAAAAAATTACATGATTATTTAATAAAAGAGCAGGCTGGTAAAGTAGGTGCATTGGTCCGAAACGATACAGCGAACGCTCACTTTTATTTTGAGGACCCTTTCGGCAATCAGGTGCAAATGGTCGAGGATTCCTATGCGTTCTGTGAAACTTCGGCAGCGAATGGTGGGGTAATGGGTGCGGTCATCGGGGTGAGTGATATGGAAAAATCGATTTCCTTTTATAGGGATTTGTTGGGATACGATATTGTGCTGCATGATGTCGAGGAGCAAATGGAAAAAAACACCCTTAAGGGTAGCCCCAATAGATATCGTAAGGTAATTTTAGCGCAGAAAAGACAGGTCATCGGTGGATTTGGAGATCTCTTGGGGCCGACCCAATTAGAGCTGATCCAGGTAATGCACGGGTCTCCGTCCAAAATCTTTCAAGGTCGCCTGTGGGGTGATTTAGGGTACATTCACCTCTGTTTCGATGTTCAGGGAATGACGCATATTCGAGAGAAGGCCAAAAATAGGGGCAATGCCTTCACCGTAGATAGTGCCAACAGTTTTGATATGGGGGATGCAGCGGGACATTTCAGTTATATAGAAGATCCGGACGGCACTTTGATCGAGCTGGTCGAAACCCACAAAGTACCTATTTTTAAGGCGTTGGGA